>JAOZLR010000053.1 GCA_029934735.1 Bacteroidales bacterium | reverse complement strand
AACATTTTATGTTTTGTCACGATTTTGGTGCTTCGCTAACCAAAATCCCACCAAAACCTTACTTCCTGTTTCATTTATTCCCCGACCTAAAGGTCGGGGCTACAAATAGTTCGCTACTATGTAGCTTTTATAAAATACCAAAGTTGCGAATCGTAGTGCACAGCACAAAGGAATGATTACAATATTTTAAGTATTTGACAATCGCCACCCCAGTCTCCCCTTTAGGGGAGATTTAGAGGGGTAAATGTCTTCATCCTTGATACTTCATCTATTTGTAATTTCGTAACCGATTGATATTCTGCAATATTCACATTGTTGCCACAAAAACTAAATCCTCACTAAAGCCATTTTATAGTTTTTTCATTTTTTTGTGGGCTTTTGTGTCTTTGAGCTTTAGTGGCATTTTAACGCTCATCTACTTTTTATTCAGTACCCAATTCCCTTCACTTAACTAAAATATATTATAAAAATATCAGTAAGCACACCAATTGAAGCATGAATCAGTAAGACATACCATATAGACCGGCTCCGTAAAGCAATCATTCCGAATAAAATACCTACTATAATGGAACCGATTATCTCTCCTTCTGGTTTCCCGATGTGTATCAGGCACGAAGAAATTGTTTGTATAAGGATTGCATTCACAGCACCAAATCTATCTTTCAACCCAAAAAGCAGAAATCCTCTGAAATAAAACTCCCAGGCGAAGTAATAGAACACAACATACATTAACTCATAGCCAAGCAAATGTTGCTGATCGGTCATTAATGATTTCGCCAATGGGTATTCAGCACGGATATCAGGCATTTGAGAAGAAAGGAATATCAAAGGAGCTACGACAAATGGAATAGTAATCAGCCATTTACCTCCATATTTAATATCGCCCAAGCTAAGCCCAAAGTAGGATAATGGCTTTTTCATCAAAAACTTCACATATCCAACCGGCAATACAAACATCAACAAAAAAAAGATAAAAAATTGCCAATACCTTGCATAAATGTCAGCCTGTGAATTATCAACCAGTGCAGGAAAATATTCATAAAAATACTCCGGGTAGCCATGATACCTGTACAAAGTGAGTAGCACCGGTGCACTCAGCAGCATCACATAAAAATGAATATCTTTCTTATTAAATGTAATCCCTTTAAACATTTCTACTTTAATCTTTAATAAAGTTTTCCATTTTCCCAACTACATATCTGTTATAAAACCAATGTCCTGTCACAAAACCCGCCACTGACCAGGCTACACCAGCAACAATATCAACTACATAATGATAACGGCAGTAAACCAGTGACACAAAGATACCTGAAATTATCGGTAAAAAAATCCAAAACATCCTTTTATTATACTTTGCCATCATCATCAGGGTTGTAAAAGAGATGGCAGAGTGCAGACTGGGAAAAGCATCAAGCTTATTGGGTTCAAGGATATTGATGAAATTCCGTATAGGGAGTGCAAGAAAAACTCCATCAAGGCTCTTTGTTTGGAGTTGCAGAATTGGTTCATAAAACCTGGGGCCTGATGCAGGGAAGATAAAATAACCAATATAAGCACTGTAATACACCACCAAATATACAAAAACACTCTGATCAAGGTCGGTAAATCTTTTATTTCTGTATAAATATCCAAGAATAAAAAGGGGCAATGGAAAATAGAAGAAATAAAGCAAATACATAAAGTCTGTGAGCCAGGGATTGACAAACTGCTCAATCCAAACTGTCGGATTAACACCAAGAAAGAATAAATCAATTGAAGCAAGTGCCTGATCATACCTGTTAAGATTTACATAAGGCAGGATCATAAAAAAACTCTCGAAAATCACAAAGAGATAAATGAGCGGATAAGCTGCAAGAAAAATTCTTTCAAATTTATTGTTCTTTGGTTTTCGTCGTAAAAGAATAGCAAGCCCTATAACAGTTCCGGCTAACAGAAAAACTATAAAAGGACCATATAAATATGGCGAATGTGCCATAGAAAAAAGATAAATCACAAATATAACTGCCAGAAAACAGATATTAAGAAGGTCTATTATACTTATATCCTTTTTATTAAAAATCCCCACGCAAACTATTATTTATTATTCTCAAAAGTGTATTTATAAATTCTGAATTTTTTATATGGCTTCCCGTTCATTGTTTCTAGTGCCCTGTTCATAGCAACATTTGTTTCGAGAATCCAACTGGCTTCCCCTTTATGATATCCCATACTAGCTCCACCTTTTGTCGTTTTGATATACAAGCAGGCATCAATTCCCGTTTTTCTGTATTTTTCTATAATCCCAAGTGTCAGAACTCTCATCCTTGTAACTTTCTTCTTAAATCTAATCAATTTCAAAAAATTAAACGGAAACAAACGGCCATTTCTTATTTTAATTAGAATTTCATTCACATCCGGTAACGAAACTGAAAAAGCAACAGGTTCACCCTTATCCTCAACAATGTAAACAAGTTCTGGAGATGTAATAAACTTAAGCTCCTTAACAAGCAAATCAAATTCTTCAATGGTCATAGGCATAAAGCCCCAATTATCCTCCCAGGCTTTATTATAAATATACCTTAGCTTTGGCACCTCATCCTTTATATTTTTGAAATCAGCTTGTCTAATTGTTATCCCCTGCGATTCCAACCGTTTTTCAATATTTTCACTTAGCCTAATCATTCTTTCCGGAATTTTTTCCTCGAATAGGCTATACGAAATAAGGTCCACTTTTTTTTGAAGTCCGTAACCAAGTAACAACTTATCGTAATAATCCTTATTATGAGTCATCATTATATAGGGAGGTGTATCGAAACCGTCAATTAGTGTACCGCAAGTGTCATTTGTTGAAGGACTCACTGGCCCATAAAACCCTTTTACGCCCTTACCTTTCAGCCATTCTATAACTGCATCAAAAAGAGCTTTGACAATCTCTTTATCGTCTTCTGTATCAAAAAAGCCAAAAAAGCCAAAATTCTCCTTCCAGTGATCAACATAAACCTGATTTGTAATGGCACCTATTCTGCCTACCACCTTTCCATCCTCATTCAGAGCAATAAAATAATCGGCATCGGCATGTTTGAAAAAGGGATTTTTCTTTTTATTTAATGTCTCCTTTTGCATTATTCTCAATTCCGGAACATAGTTTTTATCTCCCGAGTATAGACGATACGGAAAGTCAATAAAACGACTTAAATCTTTTTTATTCTGTACTTTTTTGACAGATACCATAGATACTTAAATTTGTATTTTCGTCAAAAATACTTTGTTTTTTCTTAAAATGTATATCTTTGGCCTTTTAAAGTTAATAATTTCCTTCATATACAAAACAATATGACGACTATTTTACAGTCAAGAGCATCGAAATACACAGAGCCTCAGGAAGCCAAAAAGGCAGGGTTATACCCATATTTTCGTGTAATAGAATCTGAACAAGATGCAGTTGTATCTATAAAGGGAAAAAAAGTTCTGATGTTCGGCTCAAATAGTTATCTTGGGCTCACTAATCATCCAAAAATAAAAGAGGCTGCAATAAATGCAATTAAAAAGTATGGAAGTGGATGTGCTGGTTCACGGTTCTTGAATGGCACACTTGATATACATATTGAGTTGGAAGAAAGGCTTGCTTCATTTGTAGGAAAAGAAAAAGCAATTGTTTTTTCAACTGGCTTCCAATCTAATCTCGGAGCTATTCCACATGTTGTTGGCAGAAATGATTATGCTATTCTTGATGAAGAAGATCATGCTTCAATCATTGATGCCACAAGGCTATCCTTTGGCAAAGTATTGAAATACAAGCATAACAACATGGTCTCGCTTGAAAAAATTCTTCAGAAGTGCGAGCCGGAAGCTCTCAAGCTAATTGTGATTGATGGTATTTTTAGTATGTCAGGTGATATTGCCAAACTTGATGAGATTGTACAAATTGCACAAAAATATAATGCTTCGATAATGGTTGATGATGCTCATGCACTTGGCGTCATTGGCAAAAATGGTGCCGGTACAGCCTCTCATTTCGGCCTGACCGATAAGGTTGAGATAATAATGGGAACTTTTAGTAAGTCACTGGCATCTGTTGGAGGCTTTATTGCCGGCTCTTCAGAGCTTATCAACCTCCTTGAACACTCCTCACGTCCTCTCATATTCAGTGCAAGTCTTCCTCCCGGCTCGGCAGGTAGTGTTATAGCTGCTATTGATATTATGGAAAATGAGCCTGAACACAACCAGAAGCTTTGGGACAATACTAATTATGCCTTAAAACTATTCAATGAGTATAATATTGAGATAGGGAATTCAGAAACCCCGATTATTCCCGTTTATATTAGAAATAATGAAAAAACATTCCTTATCTCAAAACTTCTAATGGATAGTGGAATTTTTGTAAACCCTGTCATTTCGCCTGCAGTTAGGCCGGAAGATTCTTTGTTACGATTTTCTCTTATGGCTACCCACACTCATGAACACATTGATATTGCGATTGAGGCAATTTATAAGAACGGTAAAGAAATAGGAGTTTTTAAATAAAAGCACCCAACAAAATGTCGGGTGCTTAAAAATAATAAATTGGATTTTCTAAAAAAATCTATTTTTTTGCAGGCTTAACCATCAGCATTAATATTGTCCCAATTAATACTGCGACACCGGAAATTGTAAATGCCAGTGGAAAATTACTTACATCACCAAGTTTACCTCCCAGGATAGGACCCAAAATTCCTCCCACACCATAGGCAAGGAAAACAAAAGGATAATTTTGTCCCACATTTTTAGCCCCGAAAGTATCGGCTGTGATGGTTGGGAATAAAGCAAAGTTACCACCAAAGTTAAAGCCAATCAGTGTTGCTCCGAGATAGAGCAGCATCTCGCTGCCTGCCATATATGTAAATAGGATAACAAGAATACCTTGCGTTGCAGTCATAACGATAATGGATGTTTTTCTTCCGAGTTTATCGCTTAATATTCCCCATACAATACGACCAATACCATTGGCAAGGCTAAAGAACACTGCCATTGCTGTTCCTGCAATTGCACTTGCTTCAGCAGTTGTTAAACCATTAGCTACCAATGCCTCCATCGGATAGAGCTTCATAAGTCCAATGGACATCAGTCCTGCTCCTGCACTAAAAACAAAAGTCAGGAAGATAAGATAGAACTGAACTTTACCAAGCATTTCACTACTGGCAAATTCTCTGTCATCAACTTTAACACCAGCCTCTGCTTTCTTCTCAACAAATCCGGCAGGTTTCCATCCGGTAGGAGGAAATTTCATCCATAGCCCGCCAATAATAACCATTACAGCAAATGCAATTCCGTAGGTCACAAATGTTGAGGAGAGTCCAATATTTTCGATCAGATGTCCCCAGGAACCTGCAAGTTTCACCCAAAGCATAGCTCCAAAGCCAAATCCTGCAACCGCAAGACCTGTTATCATACCTTTTTTATCAGGAAACCAACGCATGCCAACTGCAATAGGAACAACATAAGCTAAGCCAATACCGGCACCACCTATCAGTCCTATAAAAATAAGCAATGGCCAAAATCCGGTTCCTCCAAACAATCCGGCTAAAACATAACCCAGCCCCAAAACCACACCACCAATAATAGCTAGTCTCTGAGGGCCCCAGGTTCCAAGCTTTTTACCGGCAAATACCATTACAACGGCAAATGACACAAGGCCGACGGCAAAAATCCATTGTGTGTCAGCCTTCGACCACTCTTCCGCTGTGAGTGAAGGGGTAAATACTGACCAGGCATATATAGCTCCAAGAGCAAGCTGAATAAGGATAGCTCCAACAACAACAAGGCCTCTGTTCATTACTTTTTGATTTTCCATTTTTTAATATCTTTTAAGTTCTTAACCTTTTTTATAAATAAAAAAAAAGACATCCAAATTACAAGGATGTCTTTTCTTATTTATACTTATCGTTTAACTTCTACTTTGGCGCCTCCGATTATCTCTTCAACAACACCAGGATCAAGCAATGTTGATGTATCACCAAGGTTTGAAGCATCGCCTTCACCTATCTTCCGTAGGATACGACGCATGATCTTTCCCGAACGAGTCTTTGGAAGTCCGTTAACTAGCTGAATAACATCAGGTTTTGCTATTGGTCCTATTTGCTTTGTAACTGTGGCTCTGATTTCACTCTCAATAGTTGCAATCTCCGCATCTGAGAGTTCTTCGCAAGTTACATAGGCATAAATCCCGGCACCTTTAATAGGATGCGGATATCCAACAACAGCCGATTCATTAACTTTAGGATGCTGGTTAATAGCATCTTCAACTTCGGCAGTACCAATTCTATGACCTGATACATTTATTACATCATCCACGCGTCCTATAATTCTGTAATATCCTTCTTCGTCACGCTTTGCACCATCGCCGGTGAAATAGAGTCCGGGATATGTTGAGAAATAAGTTTGAAAACATCTTTTATGGTCGCCATAGGTGGTCCTCAGCATTCCCGGCCATGGGAATTTAATGCAAAGATTCCCTTGAACACCATTACCTTCCAAAATTTTCCCTTCGTTATCAACAAGAACAGGTTGAACTCCTGGTAATGGAAGTGTTGCGAATGAAGGTTTGGTAGGAGTAATCCCCGCAAGTGGAGTAATCATAATACCACCAGTCTCGGTTTGCCACCAGGTATCGACAATTGGGCATTTACCTTTGCCAATAAGGTCATGATACCATCTCCAGGCTTCCTCATTAATTGGCTCTCCAACCGTTCCGAGAACTTTTAATGAACTCAAATCGGCTCTTGTTACAAACTGGTTACCCTGAGCAATGAGTGCCCGAATAGCTGTTGGTGCAGTATAAAACTGATTGACCTTGTATTTATCCACAACATCCCAGAAACGTCCTGCATCTGGCCAGGTAGGAACACCCTCAAACATAATTGAAGTGGCTCCGGCCAAAAGTGGGCCATAAACAATGTAGCTATGCCCGGTTACCCAGCCAATATCAGCAGTACACCAATAAATATCACCCTCATTATACTGGAATACATTCAGGAAAGTGTATTCGGCATACATCATATAACCTGCTGTTGTGTGAAGAACTCCTTTTGGTTTTCCAGTTGAGCCGGAAGTATAAAGAATAAAGAGAGTATCTTCGGCATCCATAACTTCAGCTTCATTATCGAAACCAACACCGTCAATCAAATCATGCCACCAAATGTCGCGTCCTTCCTTCATAGGAACATCTTCTCCTGTATGTTTCAAAACAATTGAATTTACAATTGTAGGGCACTTTTCCAAAGCTTCATCAACAATCGCTTTCAGAGGAATAGTTTTTGTTCCTCTGTATCCGCCATCAGAAGTTATTACTACATTCGATTCGGCATCATTAATTCTATCAGCCAGTGCATTTGCTGAAAATCCTGCAAAAACGATTGAATGAATAGCTCCTATTCTGGCACAGGCCAGCATAGCAACAGACAATTCAAGAACCATAGGGAGATAAATGGCAACCCTGTCGCCCTTTTTAACTCCGATTTTTTTCAGACCATTAGCATACTGTTTAACTTTCTCAAACAATTCACCATAGGTAATCTTAATCTCTTTATCCTCAGGATTGTTAGGCTCCCAAATCAAAGCTACCTGGTCTTTACGTTCTGGCAAATTACGTTCAAAAATGTTTTCAGTAATATTTAACTTACCATTTTTAAACCATTTTACATCAGGTGCATCTTTGCCCTCGAAATTCCACTCGAGTACCTGATCCCACTTTTTATGCCATTTGTACTTCTCGGCAATAGCCTCCCAAAAACCTTCAGGATCGTCAACACTTTTTTGATATTGTTGAAAATATTCTGCAAAATTTGAAATCTTTTTAAGCATAACTTTATTTTTTAAAAATTTATAATATGATTTTAACTACTTTATATTTTTTTAAAAGAAGAAATAGCATCCTAAAAGAAACCTAAAATTACCTATCTCCTTCGAATCTGATATTTTTCCAAGGTCGTCAATATTAATATCCCCTGCATCATTTTTAGTTGCATAGGCAGCCACTGTGTATTCCAGCTCGGGAGCAATCCTGAATTTACCCGCATTATATACAAACCTCGGAGAAATCCTGTATGCATAATTTATATCCGAACCCCTTGCATAAACATTTCCAACAATAGTATCATTTGAACCGAGGTTTTGGGAATATCCTGCAAATAATCCCACCTGCCATGTTTTACCGTTAGTGTTGCAGTCAAACCAAACAGACATAGTACTTAAAGGAGAATACTTATAATCGGAAACCACATCAAAAGCTGGGGCATCCTGAATAGTTGTTGTTTCATATTCGGTTTCGGCATAACCACCAATCATTGTCATACTTGTCATCATCTGCCCTAAAACACCATAAAACCTAAGTGTAATCGGTTTTGTGGGAACATTAACGTATCCAAAAATACTAACTCCTGAAGCATAATTATCTGTCTTAAACTTATAACCTTCAGGGTTCATTGGTATTGATTGTGATACACTTAACCTTGGCTTAAGCCTCTTATAATTACCTCCGAGTCCGGCATAAAATTTATCCGATTTATACTCAAATCTCAAATTAAATTCCGGTAACGCCGAATTAATAAGATACCTGCTACCTGGACCAAGCGGACCTGTGCTCACAAAGTCAACCTGCTCCATAGCTGATGCGATAATATTAAAATTTCCCAATCGTTTTGTAAAACGAACCTGCGGATTTCTGGAAAAGGGCTGAAACGGTACTCCGGTGTTAAAAGAGACAGTTCCGGGAAAACATCTGGTAACAAACATCGGATGCCAAAACTGCCCAATCAATAATTCAGAAGTTGGCCAGGTCAGTTTCACAAATGCAAGGCGAAGCCTGAAACCATTAATATCGGTTCCTATATTACCAAAAAAAGCTCCTTCTACAAGACCTGAAGTTTTTGCACCCCATACATCAGGACCGGTTATCATTACCCTCATCCTTGTTTGAATTGACAGAATATTAAATTTTGAGGCTGCATTGATATCTGCTCCACTAAAATCAAGCGATTCATTTTTGGGGTAAAGTAGAAAATGACCTGCCCTCGCATCAATTGTCTGACGTGAATCAAAAAAGATGTCTGTTTTAACAAAACCACTAAATTTAACTCCAAACTTTTTCTTCTCTTGCTCTTGAGAAAACCCGATTAATGGAATGACAAAAGCAAGAATAATAATAAACTTCCTCATTTCAACTCTTTTTAGGATAAATAAATTTACTTTGTTAATAAATTAACAGTGCAAAAGTAAAATATTTTCTTTCTTTTCAAAACGGAATTGTTAATTTATTAACAATCTAAATAAGGACGGTGCTAACAGTGGGGTTAGGGATGGAGTAATTAAGTAAAATAGTATGAAAATCGCACAATACGATTATAGATATGATAGTCAGAAAATTAAATCAAAAAAGATAAAAATACTATTGATTAGTTATAAACTTAATCACTCTCTTTCAATGTCATTATTTTCATCCGACTTTCAAAATTCTCAATTGTCTTATCGGTTTTAAAGTCGATAATCTTATGTTCACCGGCAAGGATATCAAAATAATTATCTGAGAAAAAACCCTCCTCATCAATTGAAAGAAATACATTTTTTGCAAGTTTATCTGTTGTAATACTTATCTGATAGCCTATTGGACTTTTTTTAATGCTTTTAGTAATAAGCAGAGAAGGTAATTCCAGCTCTTTTGGCATAGCAAAATAGAAGTTTTTGTCTGCCAGTGTCAGCTCTTTCAATATCACCTTTGCAGATAAAACAATATTTTGCTTATTCATCTCTTTTGTAAGCTCGCTAATTTTAGCTTTGTAATAAACTTCGCTGGAATTTTTCGGAATATTAACCGGAATGGTCTTACTCCAAAATTTCGTTCCTGCAAAATCCTCCAGTTTCAATTCAAGGGTTGCCGTATAATCCTTTTGCTCATCCGAAACCAGGAAAATTCGCAATGAGTCCATTTCTTTTTCAAAAGAGATAAGCACTGGCTTATATGCCTCCCTCACAAAATAATGCAGCGCTTTCCAACGGTTGTAATAATCAACACCTGACCAGGAAATTACAGGCCAGCAGTCGTTCAACTGCCAATAGAGTGTTCCCATACAATATGGCATGGCGCGGCGGTGCGCTTCTATGGCTTTTGTAACTCCATATGCCTGAACAAGCTGACTGACATAATTATATCTTTCAAAATCGTTTGCAACCTTATACTCCCGCTTCATGTAAGTATCAATAATCTCCATACCCCGCGGATGCTTATTGTGGTTAAGTAAAGCTTTTGAATTTAGAATTATATCAGATGAATCGAGACAAGCCCGGAGTGTTTTAACATCGGGAAAACCCTGAAAGCCATATTCGCTCATAAATCTGCCTACTTTCTCTTCATATATCTCAAAAGGCTCTTCGCCCCACCATACTCCCCAGTAGTGCATATCGCCTTCATACATAGCTTCCTTATGTCCCCAGCCAATGCGTGGTGACGATGGAATGTAGGCTATTCCGGGCGAATATTTTTGAACAACGTCAGGTAATATTTTTTCAAACAAATTCAGATAGCTACTCCAAACCTCAACGGAATCCTGTTTTGTGTATCTGAGAGACTTCTGCCAGCCCCAGTTGTGCCAGCCTTCATCCGATTCGTTATTACCACACCACAGAGCAAGCGAAGGGTGATACTGAATACGCTTAACCTGCTCCTCAGCCTCCTGCTCAACATTGTTCAGAAATGCGCTATCGCCGGGATACATATTACAGGCAAACATAAAATCCTGCCAAACAAGAATTCCCTTTTCATCACATAAATTATAGAACTGGTCTTTTTCGTAAATGCCACCACCCCACACACGCAACATATTCATATTTGCATCAACTGCCGATTTTATAACCTTGCTGTAATGATTGGCAGTGACTCTTGATGGAAAATTATCCTGGGGAATATAGTTTGCACCCTTAATGAAAACCGGAACTCCGTTGAGCTGAAAATAAAAGCTTTCGCCGATTGAATCGGGTTGCTGAACCAATTTAAGCGTACGGACACCTATTCGTTTGTATTTTCTATCGATAGAATTGTTGGCCTGAAGTAAAAACCTGAAATGGTATAAGTTCTGTTTCCCGAGTCCATTTGTCCACCACAACTTAGGATTATCAACATAAAAAGTAACCGGATACTCTTTTGTGCCTTTTTCAAATCTTACTCTTTTCTTATTTATTATTTCATTAAAATCATCATCAAAAACAGAGAGAAACCCATCCTGCTCCAGAGAAGATTCTATCTCGAAATAAGATGTATAGTATGCCGTATCTGTAGTTACTGAATCCTGAACTATTCTGATGTTCTCAATTCTGGCATCTTTCCACGTCCGCAGATAAACCGATTTCCATATTCCCATTGTAATAAACCGTGGCCCCCAGTCCCAGCCATACTGATATGGTGCTTTGCGCGAATATGCCCGTTCGTCCGGCAACTTGTAATTTACTTTTGAAGCCTTTACGGAATCCTCTTTAATGGGAGAATTAAACTTCACAACTAACTCATTATCTCCTTTTTTAAGCTTATCTTTGCAATCAATTGTCCATTCTCTGAACATATTATCTGCCTTCAGGACAAGAGAGTCGTTAAGAAAAACATTGGTATATGTATCAAGACCTGTAAAGACAATTTCTATATGATCATTTTCCAAAAGTTCATCATCTGCTATAAAAGTGGTTTTGTATTCCCAGTTGGCTTCACCAATCCATTGCAGTTGCTGTTCATTATCTCCAAAAAAAGGATCTTCAATTAACTTGTTAGCAAGCAGGTCAGTTTGAAC
>JAOZLR010000318.1 GCA_029934735.1 Bacteroidales bacterium | reverse complement strand
TTAATGCAAATTTGTCCCAATCAGATGAATAAATTCTTCCCGGGTCTCTTTTTTTCTGAAAGCTCCGGTGAAGTCAGATGTAGTAGTTACAGAATTTTGCTTTTGAACACCACGCATCATCATACATAAGTGCTGAGCTTCAACAACAACAGCTACTCCAAGTGGATTTAGAGTGTCTTGTATGCACTCTTTTATTTGTGTTGTCAGCCGCTCCTGCACCTGCAAACGGCGGGCAAAGGCATCAACAATTCTGGCAATCTTGCTGAGTCCGGTGATATAGCCGTTTGGGATATAACCTACGTGTGCTTTACCAATAAAAGGAATCATATGGTGTTCGCACATTGAGTATATTTCAATATCTTTCACAATAACCATTTCGCGATAATCCTCCTTAAATTTGGCTGAATTCAGTATTGCAACCGGATCAAGCAGGTAGCCATGGGTTAAAAACTGAATCGATTTTGCAACACGTGTAGGTGTGTCAAGAAGCCCCTCTCTGTCAGGGTTTTCGCCAATAAGTCTTAGGACTTCTTTATAATGGTATGCCAGCTTGTCAATATTTTTATAATTGTAGAGGTCAAGTTTTTCATAACCATCAAGTTGGTTGACCTCTGCCATTTCTCTTAATCTTTTATTAGTCATTTTGTTTTTTTTATTTGCCAAGGTACTCAACAAAATTATTTTCTGTCTCAACAATTTTTATAGAGTGCAATTGTGTACCCATTTTTTTTATCGGTGTTTCCAGCTCTTTCCAGAATGCCTTCGCCATATTCTCGGTCGAAATAATTTGCCCCTTAAGAAAATCCACCTCAAGGTTCAGGTTTTTATGATCAATTTTTTCAATAATTCTCCTTTTTATGATTTCGCTTAGTGTTTTTATATTGATAACAAATCCGGTTTCAGGGTTAATCTCCCCCTTAACAGTAATAAATAAAATATAGTTATGCCCGTGCCAGTTGGGATTGGAGCATTTGCCAAACACTTCATAATTCTTGTTGTCATCCCAGTCTTCTCTGAAAAGGCGGTGGGCAGCATTAAATCTCTCTCTTCTTGTCAGATACATCATAAAAAGCCAAATTTTTAGAAGCCAAATGTACATAAAATTTTTACATTTTATGTTTATACAGTAAAAATGAAAATTTTTATTAGAAAGTGGAAAGGTTATGCTTTTTGTACAGGATAAATGTAAAAAAATAAAATCCGGTATCTGAATTTGTAAAAAAAACTCTGATACCGGAACTGTTTGTAATGTAAACAGGTATTAATTTTGAAAATCTTTGAGCATCATCATAAGTTTTTTCCTGCTAAAGAAAATGCGACTCTTAACAGTACCTATCGAAAGATTCAATTCTTCAGCAATTTCTCTGTACTTGTATCCCTGAAAGTGCATTAGGAATGGAACTCTATGTTCGTCAGAAAGAGCTTTTATCACTTTTTCCAGTTCCGAATGATTGAACTGCGATTCGGGAGTCTCATGTCCGGATTTACTCGATGTATTCAGAAAAAAGAGGTCTTCTGTCGTATCAATCATTGTTTTATACTTCGACTCTTTTCTATACTTATTTATGAAAGTATTTTTCATAATTGTATAAACCCAAGCCTTCATATTTGTCGATGGATTAAATTTGTCTTTGTGAGTTATTGCCTTTAAATAGGTTTCCTGAACCAAATCCTGAGCATCTTCCTGATTTGTTGTTAACGAAAATGCAAAGTACCTGAGATTGTCCTTAAGGTTGAGTATCTGATGGTTAAATTCTATTGCTGTCATCGTTTCTAATATTAATATATAGTGTTTAATATTTATGCGACAAAGATAAACACAATATTTGATAAAACGACAGTTATTTAGAATTAATTTAAATAAAAACGTATTAAAATGTTATAAAATACAGAAAACCAGATATATATGTATATTATTTAATTTATATTACGTTTAGCATATTTATTAATATGTTAAACGTTTAATTTGTTCTTAAATTCTCTTGGATTTTTAAAAAAAGAGATATTTTCAGGAAGCATATCTCCTAAACTATTAATGCCGAATCCTGAAACGTAGATTGGTTTACTGTTAAATTTTTTGGAAAGATCTTTAATATATTCGACAAATTCATCCTGTTTTAGAGGAGCTTTAACTGAAGTCATCAACCCGTTAATCTTTTCAGATTTGGTCAATTCAATCAAACATTCGTCAGGAACATTTGCCCCGAGATATATAATCGTATAATTATTTTTTTTAAGGATATACTGATAGAATAAGAGTCCCAGTTCGTGATGTTCGCCTTCGGGCAGAAAGAGCAAATAAGTTTTTGTTTTGTTTGTAAAGGAAGTAACCAGTCCGTCAATAGCAACGATAATTTTTTGACGAACAAGATTTGATATAAAATAATTGTGTGATGTAGTGATTGTTCCTATTTGCCATAGAACTCCGATTTTTTCAAAAAATGGATATAGAATATTTATAACTGCATCTTCAAATCCCATTTTAATAACGGCAGTGTTAAATATCTTTTCAAACATATTTTCATCAAAATCTATCATTGAAACAACCAGGCCTTCAATTTGACTTTCAAAATCATTCAATGTATGTGCAAGGCTCAGTATCTCCTCAGAGATTGCCGAATCACTCAGGCTTACTATTGCGGAAATTTTATAACCGTTACGATTTAGGATAGAAATATTTATCAGCTTCTTGAGATCATCATCATCGTAATACCTGATATTAGTATTTGTCCTTTTAGGTTCAACAATATTGTACCTCTTTTCCCACATACGTATAGTGTGAGCTTTTATGCCGGTAAAATTCTGGAGGTCTTTTATTGAGTAATGAGTCATAAATATTTGTTAACCATTTTTGTCAAAGTATTATTCTTAACAACATTTATTGTAAAAGGTTTAAAAAGGATGGAAATTTAATTTTTGTAATTCCGGGAATTGTCTTTGTATTGTTTTTTTGAAGAGATGAAAGTGAAATGATTATCTTTGCGGCTTAATATTTCTGAAAAGAGTTTAATATGCCGAAGATATCTGTTGTTGTTATTACTCTCAACGAGGAAAAAAATATTGGCCGATGTATCGATTCGGTACAGGAAATCGCCGATGAAATAGTTGTGGTAGATTCCTTTTCTACTGACAGGACTGAAGAAATTTGTCACGAAATGGGGGTCAGATTTATACAAAATAAATTTGAAGATTATGTTAAGCAGCATGAATTTGCTGATAAGCAGGTTACTAATAATTATATCCTTACTCTTGATGCAGATGAATCCCTTTCTCCCGAACTGATTGACTCAATTAAAAATGTAAAAAAATATCTCAAAAATGATGGATATTTTATGAACAGGATGACCAGCTATTGTGGAAAGTGGATCAAACATTCTGATTGGTATCCCGATAAGAAACTGAGATTGTACGATAAAACCAAGGGTAAATGGGTAGGCAAAAAAGTTCACGAAAGATTTATTCTTGTTGAGGGAACTACAACCGGATTTTTAAAGGGCGATATTTTGCATTACTCTTTTTATACCATTGATGAGCATATCTTCCAGGCAAATAAATTCAGTACACTTGGTGCGCAAGGGCTTTATGAAAGTGGGAAAAAAGTCTCGCTTTTTAGAATCTTTTTTAGCCCAACCATTAAATTTATTCGCAATTACATTTTAAAACTCGGATTCCTTGATGGTTTCTACGGGTTCGCAATATGCAGAATTGC
>JAOZLR010000317.1 GCA_029934735.1 Bacteroidales bacterium | reverse complement strand
TTTCTGAGTTTTAACCTCTCTTCAATGGCAGCAGGACGGAGGTCGAAAAGTGTTTTTATCTTCTCTGCGATTTCACCGTCAGACAATCCTGTTTTTGAAGTTCTGTATGTATCAACAAAAATACCTACAGGCTCAGCAACACCGATTGCATAGGATAGCTGGACAAGAATTTCATCTGCAACACCGGCGGCAACCATATTTTTTGCAATATGCCGGGCGGCATACGCTGCCGAACGGTCAACCTTTGAAGGGTCTTTGCCGGAAAAAGCTCCCCCGCCATGAGCTCCTTTTCCACCATAAGTGTCAACGATTATTTTTCTTCCGGTAAGGCCGGTATCTCCGTGAGGTCCACCAATAACAAATTTTCCTGTTGGATTTACGTGTAGAATAAAGTCATCATCAATTAATTTCTGAACTCTTTCAGGTAATAATTTCTTAGTTCGTGGAATCAAAATGTCGCGTACATCCGCTTTTATATTAGCAAGCATCTCATCATCGTCTTCCATAAACTGGTCGTGCTGAGTCGAAACAACAATTGTATGTACTCTTTCCGGTTTGTTATCATCATTATATTCAATTGTAACCTGTGATTTTGAGTCAGGCCTGAGGTAGGTCATATTGACTCCCTCTTTTCTTATTGCAGCAAGCTCCTGAAGAAGAATATGTGAAATATCAAGGCTCAGAGGCATATAATCGTCAGTCTCTTTGCTTGCATAGCCAAACATCATCCCCTGGTCTCCGGCACCCTGGCTATACTTTTCTTCCCGTTCAACACCCTGACGAATATCGCCTGACTGTTCGTGAATAGCAGAAAGAACCCCGCAGGAGTTACCTTCAAACATATAGGCTCCTTTAGTATAACCAATGTTGTTTATGACATTGCGCGAAACCTGTTGAACATCGACGTATGCCGAAGAATGAACTTCTCCGGCAACAATAACCTGCCCTGTAGTAACCATAGTTTCCACAGCCACTTTCGAGTTTGGGTCATATGCAAGAAAATAATCCAGAATAGCATCTGAAATCTGATCTGCAACCTTGTCAGGATGACCTTCTGACACTGATTCTGAAGTGAATAAATATCCCATTTGTATAAAATTTAAATTATTATTTTTATTAAATTATTTTTGGAGGATATTGATTGTAAGGCGGTAACAAAACTATTTTTAGCATTTTTTACCGGGGTTGCAATCAATCAAATCTTTCCCCAAACAGTCGGCAAAGGTATAATTATTTAATTGAAGCGTCAATATTAATGTTATTTATTTTTATTATCTTTGTGCAATCAGCTTTGGTTTAGAAATTTTTTAAAAAAAAGTTGTTATTATAAATTTTTGTATATCTTTGCAGCCCCAAAAATAAATTGGAAAGAGGATATAAAAAATTAAGATATGGCAAATCATATTTCAGCAATAAAAAGAATTCGTCAGAACGAGAAAAGAAGGTTACATAACAGATATTATGCAAGAACAATGCGTAGTGCAGTTAAAACATTCCGCTCAATAACAGACAAGAAAGAAGCTGCAGATCAGTTTCCTAAAATAGTAGCACTGATTGATAGTGTTGCAAAAAGAAGTATCATACATAAAAATAAAGCTGCGAATCTTAAGTCGAAACTTGCAAAGCAGGTTAACGCTTTATAGCAAAGATCTTTTTTTTTCATGGCTTTTGGGTTGGGTCCCTGCCGTCAGGCGGGGGCCTTTTTTTATTTGTACAAAAATCAAAAATTACCTTACCTTTGGTTCTTCATAAATACTATAACCATGGCAGAACCTGATAAAGAATATTTTCCAATCAATGAATGGGCTGAAGATGACAGACCCAGAGAAAAACTGTTGCTCAAGGGAAAAGCCTCTCTTAGTGATGCCGAACTAATTGCAATTTTGATGGGTTCTGGTAGTCGGAACGAATCTGCTGTTGACCTTGCAAAACGAATTTTACGGGATGTGGAAGATAGTCTTATTGAGTTGTCAAAACTTGATGTTTTAAATCTTACAAAATATAAGGGTGTAGGTGAGGCAAAGGCGATATCAATCATTGCGGCCCTGGAACTTGGCAAGCGAAGAAGGGCTGCTGAACCGCTGGAACGTAAAATTCTCACTTCTTCAAAGATGGTTTATGAATATGCTCAAACTCTTGTTGCAGATAGTATTTATGAATCATTTTATATCATTCTCCTGACCAGGGCTAACAAGGTTATAAAGTCAGCATTAATCGGAGAAGGAGGAACAGCAGGCACACTTGTTGATCCCAAAAGAGTTTTTAAAACGGCCCTTGATTATAATGCGAGTTCGATAATACTTTGTCACAATCATCCTTCGGGAAACGTAAAGCCGAGTGAGCAGGATATCAGGCTTACCAGGAAATTAAAAAAGCTCGGTGATTTGTTTGACCTCCACGTTATTGATCATATTATAGTTGGAGATGATAATTATTATAGTTTTGCGGATGAGAATATGATGACTACCTGAGGTTGGGAAAATCAAAAATAAATAATATCAGAATTTCAAAACTTGTTTGATATTTTAAATTTAATAGGTTGGGTAGATGATAAAAATTGTAACGATAATAGGCGCAAGGCCTCAGATAATTAAGGCTGCTGCATTAAGCAGGGCAATCAGAAATAAATATTATGGTGAGATTGGTGAGGTGATTATCCACACAGGACAACATTACGACGAAAACATGTCGAATGTGTTTTTCAATGAAATGGGGATACCGGAGCCTGATTATAATCTTGGCGTTGGTTCGGGAACACATGGAAGACAAACGGCAGCTATGATTGAGAAAATTGAAGATATCCTGATAAAAGAGAAGCCCGACTTTGTTGTCCTTTTTGGCGACACAAATTCCACTCTCGCAGGCTCGGTGGCTGCTGCCAAAATTCATATTCCCATTGCACATATTGAAGCCGGACTTCGGTCGTTTAACAAATCAATGCCCGAGGAGATAAACCGCATTGTATGCGACCATACTTCTACTTTGTTGTTCACTCCCACGCGTGCCGGGCTGAATAATCTTATCCGTGAAGGGTTCAAGCCTCACAACAATCCTCCATATACAACTGATAATCCCGGAGTTTTTCACTGTGGTGATGTGATGTATGACAACAGCTTATTTTTTGGAGAGCTGGCCGAAAAGAAATCTGATATCCTTAATAGATTAAATATTATTTCTGGAGGATTTGTGCTTGCTACAATACACAGAGACAATAATACCGATAACCCTGAAAGGCTGAGTGCAATATTTGCGGCTCTTTATACAATTGCCAAAGATAATGAAATCGATGTTGTTTTACCATTACATCCCAGGACCTCAAAAATGATGAGGCAGAATCTCTCAGAGGAACTT
The DNA here is from genome assembly GCA_029934735.1 of Bacteroidales bacterium. Classification (GTDB taxonomy): domain Bacteria; phylum Bacteroidota; class Bacteroidia; order Bacteroidales; family JAADJA01; genus JAADJA01. The sequence goes on along the minus strand of JAOZLR010000317.1, from coordinate 389 downwards.
AATGATAAAATTGAGAGCTCTTCATTTTTTAAGATTATCCCACCTGCATCCTTTTTCGACATAACAGCACTCGAAAGAAATTGCAAAATTGTTATGACCGACTCGGGCGGAGTTCAAAAAGAGGCATACTTCTTCAAAAAGCCGGTTGTTATTCTGAGGCCTGAAACTGAATGGGTTGAAATTGTAGAAAATGGTACAGGAATAATATCTGATGCAGACACTGAAAAAACTATAGAAGCATATAACTATTTTGAAGGTGTTGAAACCTTAAATTTTCCACCTGTCTTTGGTGATGGCAAGGCTGCTGAGTTTATTTGCAGTGAGATTGTGAAAGCTTCGAAGACCTCATCTCGTCCATAGCTGTTCGGGATTTTAACGCAAGCTGGGGG
>JAOZLR010000316.1 GCA_029934735.1 Bacteroidales bacterium | reverse complement strand
AAAGGTCTCATTACTGCATCCTCATAGTATATTGCAGCATCATACTCCTCACAGCTTCTGCTTTTAGCGGGCGGATGGAGTACCATTGATTTGTTATGTTATTGGCAATGAACGCTATTTTATGAACTTCACTAAAAGCATAGCTTATGCGAAAATCCATTATGAAATTCCCGTTGTTATGGTTGTAGAAGTAACTCATATATTTGATAGGCTGGGTAGTCCCTCCCATTTGGGCAGTTGCCTCTTCAAAATCTTCAATAGATTTATCCAGATTGATAATCGGGCTGTAATATTTCATACTTAAACCGGTTGCAAATCCTTTTATATCAAATTCAATATCTCCCTTAAAGGTATGCAGGAACCTGTATTTTAGAATTTGCTTATCAGGATTGACACTCGTTGAGTTATAGGAATACTCAGCACCTCCGTTAAAACTATAATCCTTTGCGAACACATAGTCAGGTTCCATTGATTTTGGAATAATATAGGTGTAACCAAACATAGTGTTCATTATAAGATTTTCACCAAGAGCAGCCTTTCCAGTCAATGAAATATCTGCGCCCATTATTCTGGATTTCCCTGTATTCAGAAACTTAAATCCACCGATAGCAAAGGTATATGTTGAATCCCAGAAGCCGAACAGGTACTCTATAGTATTTTCATAATCTTGCTGAAAAACCGAAATATCAAGATAACCGAGATAATTCAAAAACTTAAATCCCTGCTTAAAACCAATCTCAGCATTTGTACTTGTTTCAGGAATCAGATCAGGGTTATCAAAAACACCGATTGTTCCAGAAGAAAACCGTATAAAACGTTCAGCAATTGTAGGATATCTATAACCCTGTCCCCAGGAGGCTCTGATGTAGGTTTCCTGATATACTTTCAAAGATGCTCCTGCTCTGAAAATAGGTTTCAGCTCGGTAGTGCCACCATTAAGTGAATATGCTTCCAGCCTGATCCCAAGTGAGAAATTTAAAGCATCAAATAATTTATCCTGAATTTCAGTATAGGCCGAAATATTCAACAAACTGTTAAAAGTGTTGCCCGAGCCAATATACATATCCGACATCACAGAGTTATACTGTGTTGTCAATCCTCCAATAAACTGAAAGCCATTAAGAAACGAGTAGTCTTTCCTGAAGTTATAATCGGCATAAATTATTGAGCTGGTAGTTGTCTGGTTATTGCTCATATCAATATTACTGTACATATACCTGGTCTTCAGGCTGTGTTTTGCGCCAAGGGCAGTGTAATAATTGATAAAGGGGTCGAGATAAAAAAGAAAGTTTTTCTGCAACAGGACACCCCCGGGATATGCTCTGTAAAAGCCCACTGAATCATCAAGCCAAGCAAGCATCAACTTTGTTTTATTATACATAAAATTGCCATTGATTCCATAATTCAGTCCTTCGTACTTTTTATTTCTGCGGCGCAGATTAAAATTTAAACGATAACGTTTTTCTCCCATTTGCGCTTCGTTAAAATCGGTAAGAGTATCAACCACAAGAGGCCCCGGCTTGGGAGGCCCTTCAAAACCATGATCCAGTTTTACGTCCACACCGATTATTATGTCAGTGTTATTTTCTGTTCTTGCGTGTATAACCGAAATGCCGCCAATATACGGGAACTTGGTCCACCACTTCATAAAATCATATTTTGGATTTGAGTAAAGGCCTGCGTAAGTAATAACTTTTGTTAATGGTTTTAATGGTGCGTCGGCAGTTTTTACATATATAGCTCCGCTTAATGAAGATGAGCCGGAAAGAACTGAGGATGCTCCTTTTATAACTTCAATCTGCTTAATATTGTCAGTAGGCACCAAGTCCCATAACGGTCTGTTTGCATCAGCTGACAGCACTGGCATTCCATCAACAAAAACACCAACTTTACTTCCCACCCCGAAAGTAAAACCACTGCCTCCCCTGATTTGTGGATCGCCGTCAACAATATTCAATCCCGGCACATAATCCAAAATTGTCTCTATATTAGTAGTATTCTTATTTTCAATCAGTTTAGGCTGTATTACTTCCATTGAAACTGTCAGGTCTTCTATCTTTTTATTGAACCTACCTACACTAACCTCCACCCCCTGGAGTTCATTTGTGTACATCTCAAGCTTTATGGTTCTCTCAACTGTTTGTCCGGCTAAAATATTAACCAAAACAGTATCGGTAGTCATTCCTGTGTAAGAGATGACAAAGGTGTATTTTCCCTCGGGAATCTTAATAAAAAAATCACCGTCTAAACCAGCGGCAGCACCTATTGAAGGGTTTTTCTTCACTTTGATAGTGGCGCCTATCAGTGGGTCATTAGTCTCATTATCGAGAACGACACCCGTAAAATAACCATAGCCCTGCGACATTACACCGCCGGAGACTCCCAGTAGCAGGGTAATAAAGATAATTGACAAGAAATTTCTTTGTCGAACCATTTGAAATTCTTTAAAAAATATCATTTTCAACTCTACAATAATAACTATTGTCAAATCCCCTGGATTTCCAGAATTAAAAGTCCCAGGCTATTTCCACAAAGTTATTTCACAAAAAGTTTTGTTGAAAAGCTACTTTTTTCATTTATGATCCTTGCTATATAAATTCCAGGTTTAAGTCCCGAGTCAGAAGCAGCAATATGATCGGTTGTAATTTGTTCTTTAATAATAACTTTACCTGACAGGTCTATTATCTCAACAGATGATTCGCCTATGTCGGAAGGCAAATTTTTAAACCAAATGTTTCCATCGGCATAATATATCGCTGAATTGGCAAAAAGATTATCAGCAACAGCCTGAGGCCCGTAAATAAGTTCAATATCGTCGTACAAAGCCATACTTCCAGCAATTGCATTCAAACCGGCACCCGAGGTAGGCATCGCAAGAATATATTCCGGATTTTCATCACTCTCATAAACAAATGGTGCCGTTACTCTTGTCCATTCATCATATACTCCTGTTAGATTAATTGAAGCCAACGCAATCACATAATCCTCATATTCAGGCTTTATAGCAAGAGTTCCCTCATTTTTATGCAATAAAAATTTTGCCTGCAAAGTATCATCACCCATCGGATAAAATTGTATCCAAACAGCAACACTATCAGGCCTTCCCGTAAATGGCTTGTGCCATCGATCATCTTCAGGATCAGTAAAGACATAACCCTCAGTAGGATTATAAGTTGTATGGAACCTGCCATTAGTAACACTTCCTGTTGCAGTTTGGTTAATAATTGTAGTAAGATTAATCAATTTAACAGAATGATTCCCGCTATGTGCTGTGTCGCATCTTGCCCAGGTTATTGGAGCTACATTATTTACCCCCTGGTTATCTGAAGTTTTAATTGTGCTCCAGCTAATAGGCTCATCCTGCCCTACTCCAACATCTTCCCAATCCTCAAAACCGGGGTTATCTAGTTGCACATTTTGTGCGTTTAAACCAAATGTAAAAGATAAAATCATTAAACTAACAAGTACAAGTTTTTTCATATTAATATATTTTTGTTTTTGACAAAAGTAATAATATTTTTTAGAGTTAGAAAGCTTGGTTTGAAATAAAAGTTTGTTTTTGACTGAATCATTCACAAAACGAGAAACCATATGCGACTAATGTTAACAGGAAGCAAATTATTTGACTATTGTCATTTTCTTTACTTGTGAATCGCTTGTCTTTTCAATACTAAAAGGATAATCATAACCACTTGCGTCAATACGTTTTGTCCAGATGATATCGAGGTTTTCATCAGTACGAATAAT
>JAOZLR010000315.1:2519-3749 GCA_029934735.1 Bacteroidales bacterium | reverse complement strand
CACACTGCAAATACCTGGAAACCATTTTCAGAGGCATTGTTCGAGACTGATGTGCTGGGATATAATATCAGCCAGGTTTATGCAATTGATATGCCGGGTAGAGGAGGAAGCGGATTACCTGAAGGCAATGGCGTTCTGATTGAAAGCCTCTATTCGGAAGATTATGTTAATATCATATTTAATGCTCTCGACAGACTTGCAGAGATGAAAATAAAACCAAGAACAATTATGGGACATAGTATGGGCGGACTCTGGGTTCAATTGATGCAACAAAGAATGATAGATCAGGGTACAACACTCTGGAAGGAATACAAAATCAAAAGGGCAATACTTTTTGCACCGGCTCCTGCTGCTCCAAGTCCGTGGTATCATGTAACAAGTGGCCAGGCCGGAAGCCTTGCCCAGTTTGCCGGTTATTTCCCCGGACTGGGAACAATGCTTGCCATTCCTGATCAGGCATTCCCGTATTTATTCTTCACAAACGAGACTTATCAGCCACCTGCAACCGTTCCGGGAGCACCGACACCTGCTGATGTTACGGCTGAGGGGTATTGTGCTATGGAACCCGGCCCGCTGGTATTTGAAATCGCAGGATATGAACCTCCCGCTCCATACCCTTTCAAACCAAGACCTTCGGTAGGTAATAAAATCTTCAAAAAACATAACAAAACCAAACTGACAATCCTGAGTTATACTGGCGATATGCTGGTGGACGAGTTTGATGAGGATTCGCTTTATATATTCCTGACCGGAGATCAGACATACAAGAGATACTTTGAGTTATCAGGTGATTTTACCTGTCACGACTTACATCTCTCCAATCCGGTCGCTATCCTCGATTCGCTTGGCTGGTATGGATTCCTAAAAGAGGCTGAAATAGAAACTCAGGATGAAATAGCTATTAAGGATAATCAACAATTTACCATATTTCCAAATCCGTTTAACAGGGAGTTGACTCTCAGCTTTACCCTTCCTATGGGTGGGCATGTTTCTGCAACTATCTACGATGCAAATGGCGTAGAAGTTAAAACCATTTCCCAAAATTATGAAGATTCTGGAGACCACAAAATTAACCTGACGGTTGACGATCTGCCGGCTGGTGTTTACATCTGCACATTACAAACAGCAAGCAGTGTAAGCGTCCAAAAGATTGTCAAAATTAAATAACCTCTCTTCATGATTGATTTAGTTAGTAAGGCTGACTGCAAGTCCTTTGCAGTCAGCCTTTTT
>JAOZLR010000315.1:0-2419 GCA_029934735.1 Bacteroidales bacterium | reverse complement strand
TTCCGGGTATGCCTGCGCGGAAATCCTTTATCAACCCAAAAGGTTTGTCATAGCAATAGTACTATGCATCCAGCTCTTCATAAACCGAATTGCGGCTTTTGTATTCGGGAACTATCTCTTTCATTTTCTTCACAATGGCGAGATTATCCTGTAAGTCGAAAAGGTCTGTTATCTCATTAATTTGTACTGAAATTTCATTAAAATCATACTGGCGTACTTTTCCAATCATTATTTGGGGGTGGTGAGTGGGAAGGGTGTTCTCCTGATCATTCAGTAATTCCTCATAGAGCTTTTCTCCGGGACGTAATCCGGTGAATTTTATTGAAATATCTTTCTCAGGCTCCAGTCCTGAAAGCTTGATCATTCTTTTGGCCAGATCAATAATCTTAACCGGTTTACCCATATCAAACAGAAATATCTCACCACCTTTTCCCATTGAACCGGCCTCAAGTACAAGTTGAGAAGCTTCTGGAATGGTCATAAAATAGCGGATAACTTCGGGATGTGTCACAGTAACAGGCCCCCCGTTTTCAATTTGCTTTCTAAATAACATTACTGCCGAACCGTTTGAGCCAAGTACATTCCCAAATCGGGTAGTGATAAATCTTGTTTCCGACTTTTGATTTAAGGATTGGATATAGATCTCTGCTATTCTTTTTGAAGCACCCATTACATTTGTCGGATTTACAGCCTTGTCGGTTGATATCATGATAAATTTTTCAACTCCGTGCTTTACTGCAAGATCGGCCACTGCTTTTGTTCCATTGATGTTTGTATAAAGAGCTTCCGACGGATTGTTCTCCATCATTGGCACGTGCTTATATGCAGCTGCGTGATAGACTATCTCCGGTTTGAAAATTTTGAAAGCCCTCTCCATTCTGACTTCATTACAAATATCAGTAACTGCAATCTCAAAATTCTCATCCGGATATTTCTCTGTAATTTCAATTTCAAGGTCGAAAAGTGCACTTTCAGCCTGATCGAGCAAAACAAGTTTTGTTGGAGAATATCTTAAAATCTGGCGTACAAGTTCACTGCCGATAGAACCTGCAGCACCTGTTATCATTATTGTTTTGCCATTTAATTCTCTGTTTATTTTTGCTTCATCCAGCCGAATGACATCCCTTTCAAGAAGGTCTTCAATCCTGATCTTTTTTATCTGCTTAAAACTTAGCTCCCCGTTTATCCAGTTTGAAACCGGCGGGACAGACAAAACTTTTGTGTCATATTTCAAACAGACATCAACGATTGACTGTTTTTTTGCGGCATTTAATTTCTGCACTGAAATTATCACACTCTCAACAGGTTGAGCAGCCAATAACTCGTCAAGTTTCTGAAACTTAATGATGGGAACACCTTCCAGTTTTTTCCCGAGTTTGTTCTTGTCATCATCAACAAAAGCAATGACTTTATATTTTATGCCAAGGTCTCTATCAAGTGCTCTTTTTGTTATTACTCCCGCCTCACCTGCACCAAAGATCACTACATTTATACTTTTTCCCGAAGGATTTATCATTTGCAAATAGCTTATCTTAACAAGAATTCTGAATGTTACCATCCCGAACAGAACCGCAAGGAATTCTATGATAATTACTGAGAAAGGAACAATGAATCTTCCGTTAATAAAATAATAAGTTATCAGATTTGAAGCCATAAAAATAAGACTTCCAATCAGGACAACAATAAATATTCTGACAGCATCTTCTGTACTTGTATATCTGATAATACCTGCGTAAGTCTTTGATATAAGAAAACTCACAGCCCTTACACTAACCATTAATGCAAAGACCTGTGGCCATCGTATAATTTCAGATTCGGGAATATGAAAGTTAAATCGAAGCAGGTAGGCAAGGATAATCGAGAAAATCACAATGGATATATCAATTACAAAAATGAGCCACCTCGGAATATTTTGTTTTGAAAATAACATACATATTCAATTTCTGCAAAATTACGATTAATTTAATACTTTTGCTGCATCAATAATACAAACATTTAAACATATTAATGTAATGAAATATACTGCATTTACAAAGTTTCATGAAGATTTTGGAGCTAAAATGGTTGAGTTTGCCGGTTATTATATGCCGGTTCAATACGAAGGTGTTGTTGCTGAGCATAAGACTGTCCGCAATGGAGTTGGTGTTTTTGATGTGTCGCATATGGGTGAAGTTTGGGTAAAAGGCCCTAAGGCTTTTGATTTTGTTCAGTGGGTAGCTTCAAATGATGCTTCAAAATTGATTGATGGTAAAGTTCAATACTCTTGCCTGCCAAACGGAAAAGGAGGAATTGTTGACGATCTGCTGGTTTACAGGTTTGATGATGAGACGTATCTATTGGTTATTAATGCTGCCAACATCGAAAAGGATTGGAACTGGCTAATGAAGCAAAGTGAAAAATTTGGATTGATAATCGGTAA
>JAOZLR010000314.1 GCA_029934735.1 Bacteroidales bacterium | reverse complement strand
GAATAAAATAACGTTTTTAATTTTCAATAAATTAGTGTATTTTTGCGCCCATGTTTAAAATTAGTTTGCAAAACATATTAATCGTCTCATTATTAGTGCTTTTGTCTGCTTGTAATGGTTATAATAAACTTCAAAAAAGTTCGGACTATAAACTGAAATATGCTAAAGCGCTAGAATATTATGATAAAGAGGATTATTATAAGGCATTAAATCTCTTTGATCAGGTGATGCCGTTTTATCGCGGGACTGACGAATCGGAGGATATGCAGTATAAATATGCCTATGCCTACTATTATCAGAAGGACTTTATTATGGCAAGCTATTATTTCAACAGATTCGCAAAAACGTTCCCAACCAGTAAATATGTTGAAGAGTGTGCATATATGTCGGCCTATTGCAAATATCTTGATTCGCCAAAGTATAGTCTTGATCAAACAAATACAAAAGAAGCTATCAAAGAACTTCAAATATATATAAACACATATCCGTATAGCAATAAGGTTGAAAAAAGTAATGAACTTATTGATGAGCTCAGAACCAAACTTCAAAAGAAATCACTTGAAATAGCAAAGCTTTATCTTAAAATGAAAAGATACAAGGCTGCGGTTACTTCATTCGAAAATCTTTTAAAAGAATATCCCGATACACAGTTTAAGGAAGAAGCGTTGTTCCGAACAATTGAAGCATATTATTTCTATGCTTCAAAAAGCGTGAGATCGAAAAGAAAGGAACGTTATCTTGAAGCAGTGGATAATTATAATGAATTCATCTCATTGTATCCTGACAGCATATACAATAAGGATTTGAAATATATGGTGAAACAGGCACAAAAAGAAATGAACAGATAATTTTTGAAAATAAAACAATTATATAAATACTATGGATTACAAAAAAGTTAAAACCGACTCAGAAGCAGTTACCAGAAGGATGAGCAATTTTGATGCACCGACAGGAAATATTTATGAATCTGTCGCTATTTTATCAAAACGCGCAAATCAGATTTCTTTGGAAATGAAAGAAGAGCTTAATCAGAAAATTCAGGAGTTTGCCACATCAACAGATAATCTTGAGGAGATTTTTGAGAATCGAGAACAGATTGAAATTGCAAGATTCTACGAAAGGTTGCCAAAGCCTACTCTTATAGCAATACAAGAATTTCTTGATAATAAAATTTACTTCCGGAATCCAAGGAAAAAGCAGGATAAGGACTTTTAAACTAAATGTTGAAAGGGAAAAAAATATTAATTGGAATAACAGGCAGTATTGCTGCTTATAAGATACCTTTTCTTGTAAGATTGCTGGTTAAAGAAGAAGCCGAAGTCAGAATTCTTCTTTCGCAAGCTGCATGCGATTTTGTTACCCCTTTAACACTTTCAACTTTGACAGGTAATCCTGTAATTACAGATTTTTTTGAAGAAAAAACAGGTGAATGGTCAAGTCATGTGGAACTTGGAAATTGGGCTGATCTGTATTTAATTGCACCTGTAACTGCAAATACACTAGGGAAGATGGCAAATGGCCTGGCGGACAATTTACTTGTTGCTACCTATCTTGCTGCCAAATGCCCGGTATTTGTTGCTCCGGCAATGGATCTTGATATGTTCAGGCATTCTTCTACCAGCAAAAATATTGAAATTCTGAAATCATTTGGAAATCAAATTATTCAACCTACATCAGGGGAGCTTGCAAGCGGGCTTTGTGGAGTAGGCAGGATGGAAGAGCCTGAAAAAATAATGGATATTCTGAACTCATTTTTTGAAACAAAGCAGGACTTTAAAGGCAAAAAGGTTCTTATTTCAGCCGGACCGACTTATGAGGCTATTGATCCTGTTAGGTTTATTGGAAATCATTCTTCCGGGAAAATGGGATATGCTATTGCTAAAGAATTTGCTGACAGAGGAGCAATTGTTGAGCTTGTTTCCGGGCCTGTAAATATTTCTTTGGAGCATCATAACATTCATATTAGTAACGTGACATCTGCAAAAGAAATGCATAAAGCTTGTCTTTCACTCTTCGAATCTGCTGATATAACAGTTATGACTGCTGCTATTGCTGATTATACACCAAAAAGTGTTGCTGATGAAAAGATTAAGAAGAAAGGAGAAACTCTGACCATTGATCTTAAACCTACAGTAGATATTCTGGCAGAACTTGGAAAGAGAAAGCGTAATAACCAGATACTTGTGGGGTTTGCCCTTGAAACCGAAAACGAAACTAATAATGCTCTGGTCAAGCTGAACAAGAAAAAGCTTGATTTGATCGTTCTTAATTCATTGAATGATAAAGGGGCTGGATTTGGATATGATACTAATATGATCAAATTGATTGGAAAAGGTGAGGATATTCAGGAGTTTGATTTGAAATCTAAAAATGAGGTTGCAAAGGATATTTTAGATCGTATTTATTTAATCAGCACAAACACAACTAATTAACTGTATTTAATTAAATAATAGCTTTATGCGCAATTTCCTTATCATCGGATTGTTATCAATATCATTATCTTCTATTGGTCAGGAATTCAATTGTCAGATCCAGATTGATTCAAGACAGATTCAGGGAACAGATAAGCAGATTTACCAAACATTACAAAATGCGCTGTTTGAATTTTTAAATAATAGAACCTGGACAGGTGTTGACTTTAAGCAAAATGAAAGGATTGAAGCAAATTTTGTTATTACAATACAGGAAAGACAGAATGATGTTTTCAAAGCAACATTAAACGTAGTTGCTGGACGGCCGGTATTCAACTCTGCATATACCGCGCCACTTCTAAATTATATGGATGACGATTTTGATTTTCAATATGTAGAATTCGACCCATTGGATTTTCAGGAAAACACTTTTACATCGAACATCACATCTGTTTTTGCTTATTATCTGTATATGATATTAGGGATGGAGTTCGATACTTTTTCGCCTAATGGAGGAGGCCCGTTTTATTCTAAGGCAGAGGTGGTTATAAATGCAGCTCAAAGTTCAGGTTATCCTGGATGGCAGGCTTTTGAAAGTGACAAGAACAGATATTGGTTTACCGAAAATTATACAAATAGCAGATACAAGGATTTGCACACTTTTCTTTATCAGTACCACCGAATGGGTATGGATAATATGTACGACAATGCTGATAAAGCCAGAACCACATTATCTCAAAGCATTAACTCGCTTAAAAATGTTTACGATGAGAAGCCTGGTTTATTTGGTTTAAGACTGATTATTGATGCTAAGCGGGATGAAATTATCAATATTTTTAAAGAAGGGAATCCTGATGAAAAATCAAACGTTATAAATGTTATGAAAGAGATAGATCCTGCCAATGCATCCGAATACTCAAAAATAAATAAGTAAGGCATATTCGAATTACTTTATTAAATTTGCATCTTGTTTTACTTTTTCCTTAATTATGGTTACTCATATCTCAATAAAGAATTATGCATTGATTCAAAGTCTGGAAATTGATTTTGGCAAAGGTTTGTCTGTCATTACAGGTGAGACCGGAGCCGGAAAATCAATTCTTTTGGGAGCGATCAATCTTATTCTTGGAAAAAGAGCAGATACTAAGGTGTTGCTTGATAAGTCAAAAAAATGTATTGTAGAGGGAACGTTTGAGATCAAAAATTATATTTTAAAGGATTTTTTTGCCAAGCACGACCTGGATTATGATGACAGAGCATTTTTGAGAAGAGAGATTACTCCATATGGAAAATCGAGAGCATTCATTAATGACACTCCTGTTAATCTTAATATTCTGAAA
>JAOZLR010000313.1 GCA_029934735.1 Bacteroidales bacterium | reverse complement strand
TTGATAAGGCATTTTCAAGAAAGAAAGATAAGAAAATTCTAGGAACAGATGTTCTTGTAATTGATCTTAATGACCTGATTGATCTAAAAATTAAATCCGGACGGGAAAAAGACCTTCTGGATATTTATGAACTGCAAAAAATAAAAAGCAATAAACTATAGGCATTAAACTGAGGCTTTACAAATCTCAGTCTTAGCAAAATTATACTCTTTCACAATTTCCTCAATAATCCGGCCGGCAGGTTTTATTTCATCAATCAATCCCGAAATCTGGCCTATTTCCAGCTCACCCTCCTGTAAATCACCTCCAAACATTCCCAATTTAGCCCTTCCTTTTCCCAGCATTTCTATAAGCTCCTCACGTGTAGCGCCTCCTGTTTCGGCATCATTAATTCTGTTAAAAAACTCATTTCTGACTAGTCTGACAGGAACAAGTTTCTTTAGCGTTAGTTTTGTATTGCCATCGCCGGCTTCAATCACAGCCTTTTTGAATTCCGGATGAGCAGAAGATTCGATACTGGCAACAAAACGGCTGCCTATCTGCACACCATCAGCTCCAAGAGCAAAAGCCGCAAGCATTGTCCTGCCGGTTCCTATTCCACCAGCTGCAATCAGAGGAATTGAAACTACCCTCCGCACCTGGGGTATCAGAGCCATAGTTGTTGTTTCCTCAAAACCATTATGACCACCGGCTTCAAAACCTTCAGCAACTATCGCATCAACTCCTGCCTCCTCACACTTTTTGGCAAACTTCACATTGGCAACAACATGCACAACGGTTATTCCACTTTCCTTTAAAAAAGAAGTGTATTTTTTCGGATTACCGGCAGAAGTAAAAACAATTTTTACACCTTCTTCGATAATAATTTTTATATGCTCATCAGTTTGTGGATAAAGCAGTGGTACATTCACCCCAAAAGGCTTATCTGTTGCAGCCTTACATTTTTTTATATGCTCACGCAGGATGTCAGGATACATTGAACCAGAGCCAATCAATCCCAAACCACCTGCATTGCTTACAGCGGAAGCCAGCTCCCAACCGCTGCACCATATCATACCACCTTGGATTATGGGATATTTTATCTTGAAAAGATTTGTTATTTTATTCATCATAATTGATTTTTATTCAAAACAAGTTTCGTTTTGTCGCTATTAGCCACATTCCTGTAAAAATCTTTAAATTCGGGATACAGATCTTTCGAAGAAATCGAAAAAAACAAGAAATGAGATTTCAATTTCATAAGTTTTACCTGAGGCTATTATTATTTGACTACTTCGTAGTAAATAAATACTATAAACCATCAATCGACATTACCCCTCAAAAACCTCTTTACCTTTGTCCTTCCACTTCTCAAGTGTTGATTTGTTAATATTCAGGTCTTCAAGTTTATTCCACAGGAAGGGTGCTATCTCCGAGACAGGTGCATAAAGGAGGGAATCCTTTTTCTTTTCTTTGGAAATCCATTCATCATCGAAATTATTAATTAGCATAATGATTATACTCAAAAAGACTGCTGCTTTAAGAATGCCAAAAACAGCTCCTGCCAGCTTATTAAGAACACCCAGAGCAACCATATTAACCAGTTTTTCAAGCAGCTTACCCACAAAATAGACTATAACCACAACCCCTATAAAAGTCAAAATGAATGAAAGTAAGGGGACGTAATCTTCATTGAAAGAAAAATTTTCGATTATGAATTTTGCAGCATAATCCGAAAAATATAGAGCAGCATAAACTCCCGCGATCAGAGCTAATAGCGAAAACAGCTCAACAACCAGACCTCTCTTAAACCCCCGAAATGCAAGCCAGACCATTGGAATTACTAATATTATGTCTATATAGTTCATTTAATGTATTTTACTCTTCTTCAATCTTTTAGTCAATTCTGTATCAAAAACGAACTCATTCAATTCTTTATTATCTGTATCAAGGATTTGTGTTTTGTCACCCTCCCACCAAAGTTGTCCTTTATAGATGAAAGAGATTGTGTCACCAATTTTAATAACCGAATTCATATCGTGTGTATTGACAATTGTTGTGATTTGAAACTCCTCAGTAATCCGGCTTATAAGGTCATCTATTACCCCCGATGTATGAGGATCGAGGCCGGAGTTAGGTTCATCGCAGAAAAGATATTCAGGATTAAGAGAAATAGCCCGGGCAATAGCAACCCTTTTTGTCATACCACCGCTAAGCTCAGCCGGATACAGTTTGTTGGCATTTTCAAGATTAACCCATTCCAGACAAAAGTTCACTCTCTCAATTTTTTCTTCCAAAGACTGATTGGTGAACATCGTTAAAGGGAACATAATATTTTCTTCAACATTCAGCGAATCAAACAGGGCACCACCTTGAAAAAGCATTCCAATCTCTTGCCTGATCTTTTTACGTTCTTTAAAAGACATTGCTGAAAAGTCTCTTTCATCAAAATAGACATGACCCTCATCTACCTCATAGAGCCCAACCAGACATTTCATTAGAACGGTTTTCCCCGAGCCGCTTTGTCCAATAATCAGATTTGTTTTGCCTTTTTCAAACTTAACAGTGATATCTTTCAGAACCTGATTATCGCCAAATGATTTTGATATATTAAGGGCTTGTATCATTAATAACTTCTAATTTATATTTCATTTGCTTATGACAGCAACAACTGCGTAAGTATAAGGTTAAACAAAATTATCATAATGCTGCTCCATACCACAGCTCTTGTACTTGCAGCACCAACCTCAACAGCACCACCTTTCACAATAAATCCTTCAAAGCCCGAAATACTTGTAATCAGAAATGCAAAAACAACTGTTTTTGTAAGTGCATATAAGATTATATATCCGTCGAACCAGGCTCTGATTCCATATACGTAATCATTTACAGTATATAGATCGGTAATTACAGCTACCAACCAACCTCCAATCAGTCCGAAATACATACTTAGGATTATTAAAACCGGATTTATGATCATTGCAGCAGTTACCTTTGGGAAAATCAGAAAATTGGCAGGATTGACACCCATTATCTCAAGTGCATCAATCTGTTCTGTAACCCGCATAGTTCCTATTTCAGAAGCAATGCGTGAGCCTACTTTCCCTGCAAGGATAAGACTGATTATGGTAGGGGCAAATTCGAGAATAACAGACTGCCTGACAGTGAAACCAATCGTTGATGCCGGGATCAAAGGATTATCAATATTATATGAAGTTTGTATTGCAACAACGGCACCCATAAATAAGGAAATAATGGCAACTATCCCAAGGGACTCAATCCCAAGGCTTTGAATCTCCGTTATAAGCTGCTTGCGATAAACACTACCCTTTTCAGGCTTTCGGATAACCTGAATCATTAACAAAATATATTTCCCAAATCTGCTCAGCATTCTGTTGCGTTTCTTTTGCGAAATTAAATATTATTCTGCAATCATTTAAAAAAAGTAAGTAACAATTTCATAAAAAGCAATAATTCTGTATTTTAGCGGTTTCTTTAAAAACAATAAACGTGAAACATAGATTTAATATTTTACTGGTTTTATTACTTTTAACTGCTGGACTGCTCACATCCTGTTCATCTTCACGTAAGGCTGGCAAAAAATGTCGTGAATGTCCTGAGTTCAGTATTAGTAACGCTATTTTATTTAATAATTGCCTGATTTATGAAGTCGGATAAAGATATTCTGCTAAAATACCTTCCTGAAGAATCTGTTCCCACTGTGCTTAACTGGATCGGGAAATACAATCTCAAGTTTTCAATAAGTAAAAGCAGAGTGTC
>JAOZLR010000052.1:6607-11936 GCA_029934735.1 Bacteroidales bacterium | reverse complement strand
CTTTTCCGTTTGAATAATAGCTCCATCTGCCTTAAGAATTATAAAATAGATTCCCTTTGCAAGATTTGACACCGAAATAGTTTCGGTATGTGTTCCTGCTACGGTAGCTCCGCTTGTATTCTTAAATACCTTTTTTCCGAAGCTGTTGTAAATGCTTATTTCAACTTGTGCTCCCCCTATTAAATAATATTCAACCGATAGTTTGTCTGAAAAAGGATTAGGATAAACTCCTGTTATTTTTGAAATTGTATTTTTGTTTTCCTCAATTCCTGTAACGCAGGGTACACAACTGCTAAAGCATACATCTGTCAGAGTAGTGTCGGATGTCATAACATCAAAGTAACGGTTAAAGCCCTCAAAACCATCAGGAACACCGCACTCTTCAGGTACAATTTCAGAACCATCCCAGTCAATCCCATTAATGAATTTATATTGAATTTGCTCATTTGTATTCACACTATAAGAGACAGAGTAAACATTATTACCAATATCTGTCATTTCTGTTGAGGCCGGATCCCAACCCTGGAATGATCCGGCAACATGGATGCCTTCGGCTGATATAGTCTGCTCCGACATATCAACTCTGAATGTAAGAGTAATCTGGCTGCTGCACGGATTGCAACTTCCAAAGCAAACGGCAGATAAAACTGTGTCCTGAGTGGGAACTGTAAGATAGCGGTTATTATTCAGTGCACATTCAGGAGGAACACTTTCGTCTTCGCCCCATTGAGTTCCGTTTACGAACTTATATTCTATGTTTTCTCCTTCGTTAAAATTTTGTGTGTATTCGTAGATGTTATTTCCTGCATCTGTCATTAAAGTAGCACCCGGATCCCAGTTCTGAAACGAACCGGCAATATGTATTCCATTTGGAGACACTGTTTCGTTTGACATATCAACTTTGAAAGTAACTGCATATTCACTACTTTGAGTTTCATTCTTAAATATTGCGGAATAAGGAGTTTCGTTACTGTCTAATCCTGTAAGCAAGATGTCGGGAGTTCCGTTGTTATCATAATCGGCAACTTTTGAGTCTCCCCAATAGACAGTTGGTAGCTGCGCAGTTGTACTTTCGGTGAAAGTTTCATCGCCATTATTCAGATAAATAGCAGAAACATAGTTCCCTTCGCCCGGAGTTGTTAATGTTCCGCACACTAAAAGGTCAAGAGTGCTGTTTCCATCAAAGTCTGCCCATTCGAGTGCACTGTGAGATACTCCGGGGAATCCTGCATCCAGTTCCGTAAAAGTCTCATCGCCGTTATTCTTATATAGAATACAAAACCTTTCCATTCCATTGCCACCTGTTCCCGAAACTACCAGATCAACATTTCCGTCATTGTTATAATCACCCCATTCAACATCACCAAGCCACCCTTTATGAATATCAATTCCTGAGTTTGAGAATGTTCCGTTTCCGTTGTTTTTGTAAATCTCTGTTACGTAATCACTTTCATAGCCTGTTAAAACAAAGTCTTGATAACCATCGTTGTTGTAATCTGCCCATTTGAACTTACCATACATTGTGCCGGGAAGATTTGTTCCGGTAACTTCCGAGAAAGTTCCATCACCATTATTTTTATATATCTGTGAGATATAGTAAGGAGCTGCATCAATGTATCCGCTAATTGCTATATCGACAAAGGAATCATTGTCAAAATCAGCACAGCTTACATCGCCCATATAAGTTTGTGGTAACCCTACGGATAATTCCGTAAAAGTCCCATCACCGTTATTCTCATATATTTTTGTATAACCGAGATATGTATCATTATTGTAGGCCTGAACAACAAAATCAAGATATGAATCATTGTTGAAGTCGGCACATTCTGATGCACCTATTGCCAGCGGCGGGAAAGTCGTTCCGGTTGAAGGGGTGAAGGTATCATTTCCCTCATTGATATATAAAACTGTTTGGTCTGTTGCATCAACCAATTGCCCGGCCAGAAAAAGGTCCATATCCGAGTCGTTATCAAAATCGCCCCAGGTGGTTACAGTCATATAAACATCAATAAGATCGGCATTAATGTCAACGAAAGTTTGTGAAAAAGTCGCAACGTTAATAATGCAAACGCCTAATAATGAGAGTAGTAGTTTTTTCATTTTTTGATTTTTTTAATTTTTGAATTTGTTTTAAGCTGCAAAAATACGAATATTAGGTGAAAGGAAGAAGGGTGCACGATAAAATTCCCAGAAATAACAATCCCCGTCATTATATTGATCCTGGAAATTCTTCTGACAGCATTTTGTATTTAATCAAAAAGGGGAAAGTATTCACAAATTAATTATTTGTCATTAGTGTGATATTCTCTCTTCAACAGATTATAAGATTTAGAATTCATATTCTGTCAATTTGTTATTCAAAGCTAAATAATTTTCCCCATTAATAATTATATCCACATCTTTACCTGATTTATTATTCTGCGACAGAGCTACAGAATTATGAGTGATTTTACATCTGTATGTTACCTCTTTAAATTCAAATCCAAACATAATAGCTCTCCAGTGATCAGGCAAGTGTGGCTCGAATTTTACAATATCATCTTTTAAGTCCAAGCCTGCATACGATTGTAGTGCAATCAGAATGGTGCCTGACATCACTCCTGCATGAATACCTTCGCCTGTTGTGCCACCCTGAATATCGTTATAGTCACTTGTCAATGCATCATAATAGAGTTCCCAACTGAGCTTTTTGTCGCCAACCATATTGGCAAGCTGTGCGTGAACCACACGGCTTAAAGTTGAGCCATGTGATGTGCGGGCAAGATAGTATTTAAGATTTTTTGTGAGGTAGTTATTTGAAAGAGGGTAATCCAGGTTGTTTAGTATTTCACTAACGTCAAGTTTGTCAAGATTGTAAAAGAGCTGTAGTGTGTCAGCCTGTTTTGCCACCTTGTAATCATCCGCTGATTTTCCTTCGGCTTTCAATATTCTGTCCATCCTGTAGATATTATCATACTTCTTTCGGTAAGAGTCCCAGTCAAGCTCTTTTAGGTTAAAATACCCATCATATTGAGCCAGAATATCATCTTCGATAACAACATTCATTTTTAATGCAATATCATTCCATTTTTTAATCTCCTTTTTAGAAAGCTGGATTTTTTCAAAGAGATTATCCCTTGCGGTATCGCTCATTTTGTCAAGAAGATGATTTGCTTTTGAGAATGCCCAAACAGCCATAAGATTAGTGTATGTGTTATCTTTAAGCCCGCCTTCATCAGTCTTGTGATATTTTTCGTGAAATTCATCCGGCCCCATAACATTTTTGATGGAATAACGTCCGGCAGTTTCATCAAAATATGTTTTAGAAGCCCAGAAGCGACATATTTCGAGGAACATCTCTGCACCATAGTCTTCAATGAATTTCAGATCGTTTGTTATATGATAATACTGATAGACATTATATGCAATAGCCAGAGAGACATGCCGTTGCAACGAGCTGTAATCGGGCCCCCATTTACCTGTAATTGGATTAAGGTGGACCACCTGGGTCTCTTCTCTACCGTCACTACCACTTTGCCAGGGGAACATAGCTCCCCGAAAGCCATACTCTTTTGAGTACTCGCGAGCTTTGTCAAGTCTTCTGTAGCGGTACATCAACGCAGCTTTTGCCACATCCGGAAAATGAATATCGTAGAATGGTAAAATAAAAAGCTCATCCCAGAAGATATGACCTCGATAGGCCTCGCCGTGCAATCCGCGAGCAGTTATGCTGGCATCAATACCTGCATTTTGTGGTGACATTGAAACCATTAGGTGATAGAGGTGTAGACGAAGTAGTTTTTGCGCCAGACGGTCGCCTTCAAGTTTTATGTCAATCTTTTCCCAAATTTCATTCCATTTTTTGTTACTTTTCTTAAATTCATTTTCAAACGATCCTGCTTTATCTGTCAGATCTTTTGCATCTTCAAGAGGGTTGTTACTGTCATCTTCTTTTGAAGTGAAAATAGAAACCGTTTTTTCAATTTTAACAGTCTTGTTTGGCTTCACCTTTAAATTGATTATTGAGTGAATTTGTCCGGCCTCCTTTTCGATTCTAATTTCGGGGTTAATCTGTTGACTATTTTCAAAGATTGCAAGTCTTGCAGCTTCTGCGACTTCTATATCCGATTGCGTTGTTTTAACGACTAAATATGATTTTGTTGACTCTCCATTTTCCATAACAGGCTGAAGATGCCTTTGATTTAGTTGGCGATAACGCTCTACACCATCGTTTATAATTCTTCCGTCAAGAACCGATTCAACAGTAATATTTGCTGAGTAATTTAATGGAGTTAACTCCCACGAAATGGCAGCAAGGTGGGGATTGTCCATTGAAGCAAATCTTTTTGACTCCAGCAATGTTTCCCTGCCTTTATCATCTTTGATATGTATTTTTCTATAAAGTAACCCGGTTTTAAAATCAAGCTTCCTCTCAAAATCAATTATTTCAATATGATTGATCTTAACCCAGGGTTCATCTTCAAACTTAAACCTAATTGGTATCCAGTTAGGACAATTAACAAAATCTTCGTTGTCTATATCCCTGTCGCCAATTTTTGAAGTTAGTCTGTTGTAAACTCCAGCTACATAGGTTCCGGGATAGTTAAT
This sequence comes from Bacteroidales bacterium, assembly GCA_029934735.1. Taxonomy (GTDB): domain Bacteria; phylum Bacteroidota; class Bacteroidia; order Bacteroidales; family JAADJA01; genus JAADJA01. Next base: position 7,349 of record JAOZLR010000052.1, on the reverse strand, counting down.
CTCTCCTCCAAGGCATTCCTCAAGTGCACCTCGTGTCCCTAAATAGCCATTGCCAACAGTAAGCAATGTTTCTCTTGTCTTCTCTTTCTCAGGGATGTAATCAGAATAAGATAGACTCCAACTGTCTTCATGCAGTCCTTTTTCAAACCACTTCTCAATTCCTTCTAAACCTATTTCTGATATGTCTGTTACGACAATATCTGCTCCGTTTAATTTCAGATCCTTTTCGTTGTTTTCTCTTGCAATTCCCAGTACCAGTCCGAAGTTTCCTTTTTTTCCGGCCTGAACACCAGATACAGCATCTTCAACAACAACTGCCTCATCGTAATAAACGTTAAGGTTGTCAGCAGCGGTTGTGAAAATATCCGGCTCAGGTTTTCCTTTTAGTCCTATCTCTGCAGAAACAACCCCATCAACCCTTGTCTCCATTAAATCAAGTAAACCAGCTTTTTCAAGGACTGCTTTGCAATTTTTACTAGAAGAAGCGACGCCAACACGAATTCCTTTCTCTTTTAACTCATAAATCAGAGACACGGTGGACTCATAAACATCAACACCATCTCTTTCCAGAACTTTGTTAAAAGCCTGGTTTTTTCGATTTCCTAAACCACAAATAGTCTCTTTTCCAAAGGAATCAGATATATCGCCAAAAGGTATATCTATTTTTCTTGATTTTAGGAAAGATTCAACTCCTTTATACCTTGGCTTGCCATCAACATAAGGCAGGTAATCATTTTCATGA
>JAOZLR010000052.1:0-6507 GCA_029934735.1 Bacteroidales bacterium | reverse complement strand
AACCCATTCAATCTTTCCTCTGCCAAAACACTTATATTGGTTTCTTGTGTTTACCATTAATTTAATGTTGTTATAAACTTTGGAATGGAACGATTCCGAATCGTTTAGCTCTGTCTTCAGATTATCCCAGTCAATTTTCCCTCTGACCAAAAAACGAGTATCATCTTTCCCTGTATGTTTTATCATCTCTTTGTAATAGTTCTCGTCATTGACCTTGCCAAATTCATCACCATAATAGATTATAGGAGTTCCGGGCAATGTGAGCATAATTGAATAAGCGAGAGCTATTTTTTGAGGGTTCCTTTGCATAAGTTCCGAGAGGCGTGCAGATATCCCCTGACCAAGCCGGAAGTCCCATTCGGGTTTAAGGCAGTAATTATTGTGAATGTATTTTCTATCTTCCTCCGAAACATAAACCAATTCAAGGCTCAGTTCGTCATGACACCGGAGGAAAGTAAACCACTGTGCTGTTTCCGGAATATTGGGTGTAACATCCGGACTAAGGGTTTTTGTTATCGGCTCACTATTTTGTGCTGCAATGGCTTTAAACATCTGGGGCATCAGCGGGAAATGATAGCCTGCATTACACTCATCACCGTTGCCAAAATATTTCACAACCTCTTTAGGTTTCTGACAGGCTTCGGCGAGCAGCAATGTGTTAGGCCGGATATAATCGAGGACAGCCTTAAAAAACTTAACGACGGTATGTGTTTGGGGAAGGTTCTCACAGGTTGTTCCATCTTCTTTCCAGAGGTATGGAATGGCATCTGCTCTGAAACCGTCGACACCCTCTTTCATCCAGAAGAGGAAATTGCGAGTCATTTCAATAAGTACCTGCGGGTTTTTGAAATTCAGATCCGGCTGAAATTCAAAGAATCTATGAAAGAAATACCAGTTGCCATCTTTTTGCCAGTTGCTTTCGCATAATCCGTAGAAAATTATCCTTGCATCTTTATACAGGTTTGTGTTTTTTGACCAGATATAATAATCACGATAAGGGTTATCTTCCGATTTTCGTGATTCCTTAAACCAGGCGTGTTCTACGGAAGTGTGGTTGATAGCAATGTCAAAAATAACTTTTATGCCTCTTTCGTGAGCTTCCTGGAGGAAATTTCTAAATATTTTTCTTTGCTCTTCTTTTGTGCTTGTTTCGGGCAACCCCAATAATTCAGTTCTTATTTGTTGGTAATCCCGAATGTCGAATCCTGCATCTTTCATCGGAGAATCCAGAATAGGGAGAAGCCAAAGGCAGTTTACGCCCAGATTTTGTAAATAGTTGAGTTTTTCTTTTAATCCATCAAAGTCAGTATTAAAAAGGTCAACATAGAGCGAATATACTACTGCGTCTTTATACCATTCAGGATTGTGGGATGGGTAATGAATTTCTTGTTTTGTTGTCTCAATCTCTTTAAGGAAACTTTGGAGTAATTTTGTATCTTTCTGTTGATATAAGCTTTCCCAAAGATTCGTAAGCGTTTCAGATAGTTGCATAGTATAATTTGTTTTTGAGTGGCAAAGATAATTAATCCGAATAAAAAACTCTCCAAATTTATATGGAGAGTTTTTTTGAAAATCAGCACTAATTAAAAATGCTTGCTTATTCGGTTTTCTAATACAGTGTTAGTCTGCACCCTGCATGAATAGGTGCAGATATTTAGAAGTCCTTCAAGCACCGTACACTATATCCGTATGTTTTGCTATTAGGGTATCTGGCTATCTTGGCGAACATGCGGCTTAAGCCACGGTACCAGGCAGTTGAGCTGTCGCCGGTTGATGACCAAAAGTCAGCTGCGAAAGTCATATCTCCGAATGTGCCGCCTGTAGTACAATAGCCACCAGGAAGAGCTGTGAATCCACTGGAGTTTGTTGCCCCTGCATTAGGATAAGCCCAAAGTGAGCCGGTATCTTTCAATTTTCCTCCCCCATCAACACCTCTAAAATCCATACTGCTACATGATATTGTGGGGTCAACCTCTTGCTCCAGCGTGCACCATTCTGCATCTGTGGGCAAGTGCCAACCTGAGGGGCAAATTCCTTGTGTGCCTTCTACAGTGGAATATTGCATCATCTCATCCCACTGGTAAAGTCCCCCGTAAGTATCACAGTTGCTTAAGTTGTTATCGTAACAGTATTTTTCAAATATACCATTGCTGGTCTGCTCTCCATCATTATTAGTACCACCTGTTGTCGAATTAATCATAGTTCCTAAATTCAGGTTTTCGGCCATCCAACATTGGGTTCCTATTTGAACAGTAGCATAGCTTTGTCCGTCGCGCTCATCAAATAACGGACCTCCACAACTAAAAGCAGATGTAGTGGGCACTTTTGTTTCTTCTCCAAGGTTTGTTTCCCAAAGATCATTTTTGTCAGGATTATTAACCTGAGAATCAAGATTCAGGTCACTGCCGAAATATCCTGCTTTTCCAGCATCCCCATTCCAATTCACATCTTTATCATCTGCATTAATAATTCCACTTCCATCGCTATCTCCGGCAATCATTCCAAAAAAGCCACCTGTCAAATCTTTTTGACCATCAAGATAAGCTTTTGAGAGGGCATAGGTAAAATTATAGCTATAAACATTACCTAATCCATTTAATGCAGTACCCGACATAACTGCAAGATGGTTTCTGTGATAAATAACAGCATAGAGGTTTTCTATAATGTCTCCCGTGTATTGAATCGGGTTAACTCCATCGGGTTTTACTATTGATCCGTCTTCCAGAAGAAGTGCCGCCTGGTGGTCAAGAAATTTATCGGACGTTGCTGTTGATGCATCACCATCTGTTTCCCTGAATTCCACCAATACCCAATCCACAACAAGTGCATCCGGAGGTGCATTAAGGTACTCCGTTCCGTCATAGCTCCATGGAGCGGTATTATATGGTTGTTGATCGGGCAAAAAACCAAGATCGTACAAATCCGTATTCATAACAGCCCCATTGAAAGGTCCTTCAATAAGAACCTTTAGATTGAATGAATACAATTGATTTGTACAAGCATCACATTCGCTAAAACAAACAGTATCAAGTGTAGTATTAGCTCCGGGTATCGTCAAATAACGGTTTCCGTCATAACTGTTGCATCCTTCGGGAACATATTCAGAGTTTGCCCATGAGTTTCCGTTTAAATATTTAAATTCATGATAATCATTCTCTCCTAATGAAAGAGTTACCTGGTAATAGTCGCCTGACGAATTTGTCATCTGTGTCGCAGTTGTATCCCAGTTATTGAATGACCCAACAATATATACACCAATAGGTGAGATAGTCTGGGTTGACAAATCTACTGTGAAGGTTACATCATACAAAGGCGGATTGCAGATGTTACAACTTCCAAAGCATAGGGCAGGTAGGGTTGTATCAGAATCGGGGGCAGTGAGATATCTGTTTCCGTTTTGATTACAAGGGCCAAACACATTCTCTGCATCATCCCAGGTAATTCCATTTATAAATTTATACTCAAAATAGTTTCCTGCTGTAAGAGTAGTTGTATATGACCACATCCCACTACCATTGTCTGTCATAAGACTAGTATCAGGAACCCACCCCTGAAAACTGCCGGCAATATGAACCCCTTCGGGAGAAACAGTTTTATTTGACATATCAACCTGAAAGGTTACGTTTACATCTGTTAATGCGGAGCAAAGATCGCAACTGCTAAAACAAACTGCCGGAAGTGTTGTGTCCTGTGGGGGAACTGTTAAATCCCTGTTACTGTATCCACCTGTACTACAAGCTGACGGAACTGTCTCCCATTGGTTTCCGTTTAAGAACTTGTATTCATAATATGCTCCTTCATCCAATTGCAGGGTAGCAGCATAAATACTGTTACCGATAAGTAGCATTTCTGTTGAATCGACTTGCCATTCATTGAACGATCCTGCAACAAATACTCCATCACCTGAAACAGTTTCATTTGACATGTCAACCTGAAAAGTAACATCTACTTGCGGAACGACACAAGGCAGGCAACTCCCAAAACAGACGGAAAGTAATGTTGTGTCGGTTGATGGGATTGTGATTACCCTGTTCCCGTTTCCTGCTCCGCAACTGCCGTAAACCGATTCATCCAGTCCCCAGTCATCACCGTTAATGAATTTATATTCAATAGTCTCACCGGCCTGAAGTTGCAAGGTGGTTTGCCAAACGTTGCCAATTGCAGGAGTAGTTAATGCAATACCTGATGGATTCCAATTTGGTAATGGATCCTGAAAATCTCCTGCAAGATGTACTCCTTCAGGAGGTACAATTTGGTTTTTCATGTCAACTCTGAATGTTACATTAACAGTTTGTGATATTACAGAGGAAACAGCAAATAAAAGAATAACGAGCAAGGGTAGTGTAAACTTTTTCATAATTATTGTATAATTGTTTGTTTTTACATTGATTGGGCGCAAAGATAGATATTTTTCAAATTGTTGTAGTTTTGTGCCTTAATTATGAATAATTAAAATGAGGAAGTTTCTTTTTGTTTCGTTATTTTTTACAATTTACACCGTTTTACAAGGTCAAAGTTTTACAGGTGATCCCCGAACATGGTCTTCTGACAGTTTTATTGGATTTGATGAAGTTGGTGACTGTACTGATGAAACAGGAGATATTTCTTCAGTTTTCGCCCGTGCAAAAGAGGGGAATTTAATACTAAGGGTGACTTTTGATGATATGGTAACAAGATGTGGAAATGAGGTTATTAAAGATAATTTTATAGAAGAGAATATATCAGTTTTAGTAACAGTAAAAAGTCAATCAAAAAGTGAGTTTAAATCCTCATTTAAAATTAATTCACTGAAACATAGCTCTCAATCAGTCGATTATCTGAGGACTCCCAAAAGCAATATGCTGGAATTATCTATTGATTGTTCTGTTTCAAAACAGGAATTAAAAAATTTGTCTGTTAAAATACAGATCATCCTAAATGGAAAAGTCGTTGACGAGTTTTTGTCAGACGGGGCAAGTTTCAAGGATGTAGGAAATTGTGCTTTTGTGCATCATGGGAATCAGGGATTGACATACACCGATGTTTTTTATGGAGATCCGAATGGTGTTGGTGGGCTTGACCAAAGTGGTTACGATGAGGTTATGAAAGTGCATAAAGAAACAGGGATTCCGGGTAATTTTCATATGTCCGGCACATTAATACCTGCCGCTGAATGGCATAATCCCGAATTTAATGACTCGCTTTCAATTATGGCAGCAAATGGTCTTGCATGTATGATGACTTCTGCGCTTGGACAAAATATTATGCCTTTTGCCTATGATGAAATGAACAACTGGTCGGTTTATATAGAATCGCAAATGGTACAATACCGTTATAACTATACTCCCCGTATTGCCTGGGTTCCGGAGCGTGTCTGGCTGGGTCAGGGCTATTATCCCGATGCCGGCGTTGTTGACTGGCTTGGAGATAACTGGACACAGCATGGTGTATGGGGAGTGGTTCTTGATGATTCTCCACATCTTAATGGATATGATAACGGTAAAATACATTGGATGAACAATGGCTCCGGTGTAAGTCTTCGCGTCATCCCTATAAACAATACTTTTGTCGGTAATATGATGTATCACCCTGATGATGCTAAAAATCAAATTGCCTCTATGGGGCAATATGATATCTGTGTTTACGGAACTGACTGGGAGGTTGCTGCCGAAATGAATGAGCATAACGGCACAGATTTTCTTAATAACTATTGGGACGTATTATGGTATTGTCACGATAATTATCCTGGTGTAAATGTCTGGAAACTTGATGATGCAATCCAAAACTCCGATTTTAATGGAAGCGGAGCAAACCTCACTAAAGGAACCTATAATTTACTTGGCGGAACCGGAGGATATGGAGGAAGTAATAACAGCTGGTATATGAACTGGGCTGCCACACCCTCACATTCTGATTATCATTCACCACAATGGAATTATGGCTCTGTGTGGACAGATGCTTTTAATTTTCTTAATGGTGTAAATGACAATAATTTAGTTCAACTAGCCTGGTACACAATGATGATTAATCTGCACGAAACAGGATGGCATACATCCGGGGAAGTTGCTGATTGGGAGCATCGTTATTCATCACATATTAAAAATGCAAATGTCTATACCGAGGCTTCCCGGTGGGCTGACGGGCAATATGTTGTAACTACAGCTTGCTATTTTGATGATATTGACCACGACGGGGTGGATGAACTTGTTATGCATAATGACAAGGTGTTTATGGTTTTTGAGGGAATAGGAGGGAAAGCTAACTGGGTTTTCTATAAAAATGGCTTTGGAGAAGCTTACTCTGTAGTGAGTTCCGATATGGCCTACTGGTCGGAAACTGATGGTGATTACAATGAAAACTCGTCCAATAATCACATTGCAGCCCTTTCAGATGTCTCTCCGGATCAGCAGAATACAATTTATAACATTACGATAAATCAGTCGTCAGGTGATACAGTTCAGGCCACTTTAGATCAGTGGGGTGTACAAAAAACATTGACATTATTTACAGGAGTTGATTATCTTGATA
>JAOZLR010000312.1 GCA_029934735.1 Bacteroidales bacterium | reverse complement strand
TTTCCCTGGTTGTAAATGTGGTATATGTGATCTTTTTGGAAATTCATTGTTTTATTGTGTTTGTACAGTCATACCCTCACTTTTCACCCCCTGTTTAACAGTATATGCCCAAACCTACAACTCAGACAGCGTTTTTTTGCACAGTAATTATTTTTGAGCTGTATCATGGCTTGTGTTTGCATGGCGTTTTCTGCAGTTATCCCCATCGACTTAAACTCACGTGTTATTGTATTTGATTCCGGTTTAATCTGGCCTAACCAGCTTAGTGCTTTGTTTTGGAGGTTGTCGTCATTTTTACTTTTTCCGTAAACAAATAAAAAAGGGATGATAGTATTTATCAGAATAATATTGATTGACGACAGCCCTAGCTTTTTACGTTTGCCCGGTACAATCTTGTTAAACTGGTAGTGATTATCCCAATATGGGGAGGCAGATGTGGCTAGTAAACTTTTCACATCCTGTAACTTGTCAGATTCAAGAATTTTACTCAACAGGCCTGATGAATTGTAAATAATGTTGGCAAGCTGGGAGATTCGAATAGTTGGAAAGCTAGCCGGCCGCATCCGCATAAATTTCCATAAACTGCCATCCATTGTTACCAGATCATACTTGGTTCTTAAAAAATTATATTCCAGTTTTAAGTCAGTTGGATATTTGTCTTTATGATTATTTGATAATAAACCCGATTGCCCGAAAAGGAGTGCTTCAATTTGATTGATGTTATCACTATGCTTCGAAAGCAGGTTTAATGTTACTGATGATGCCAGTAATTCCATTGCATCAGCATTAGTTGTATAGCCAAAACTCCTTGCCATCTGTTGATAAAAAACCTGTAACAGATTATTTTTTGATGAATCAAGGAGATGTAATATATAATCCGATTTCTTTTCCAGACGCTCTGCCATCAAACTATCAAACCATGATAATCTATCAAAATGTTTAATGTTATGAATCAGGTTATGACATGGAATACTGTTTTTTGAATTTATGAAAGCCTGATAGTTTTCAAATATACTCGTGTTGAATTCGTTTTTTAGCTCAAGCGTAGGTATTAATTCGGCGTTTTGCCTGCGAACAGGTTTATCATCATTAAAAACAACATGAAGGATAATATTGTTGTACGCCGGGTTGTTTTGATGATTATGTTTGAACCAATCTGATGAATTAACATGAATTTCCACGTTTCCTGCCCAACGTGTATCCCCAATTTCAATCATCGCATTAAAAAAATCAGGTCCACTGTCAGAATTCCTCACACCTGGCGATATTATTTTAATTTTTTCCCCATCTGTAGTTTTCTGGTTGTGTTTTACCAACTGGTATGTCCACAAATAATATATAAATTCCTCATTCATATAAAAAGATTTTAATTTTTATGTCTGACAATTAGCTGATTAGTTCATATTCTCGTTTTTGATGCAAGGGTCTTATTATTATTTGTAAATTTGCATCAGTATTGAGAATTTATTCAATGGCTAACGAAAAAATATTAATTGCCGGAATCGAGTATAAAGTTAGGAAATTAATTGAAATAAATGATTTCCTGACAAAAGAAAATAACCGATTGTTAAAAGAATCGGAAGCGGCGAAAAAAAAAATTGAAGAATTAAATAAAAATATAGAGGATAATCAAAAAAAAATATTTAAATTTACACTTGCAAATACATTAGAGATAGGACCAGGTGTTGAAGAGGGCAGAAAAAGGATAGTTAGTTTGATAGAAGAGATAGATAGATGTATTAATGTATTAAGCGAATAGTTCATTATCTTATAATAATTTGATGATGAAAACAGATCTAAACATAAAGGTAAACATAGGAGGGAGACCGTACAGCTTATCGATTGGCAGGAATGAAGAGGAGATGGTGAGAAAAGCTGCAGGCCATGTTGACCATACAATAAAGAAGTATTCAAAAGCGTTTGAATATAAAGATATGCAAGATCTGTATGCAATGGTTGCATTGCAACACGCTTCAGGCTTAATGCATCTTGAAGATGAAAAGTCTTTCAGGGATAAAGAGATGAAAGATAAATTGTTGGAAATAGATGAGTTATTAACTTCGCATTTGAAACTATAAAGTCATTCGTTCTTAAAAATATAAAAGTGCCCGCGTAATTCACAGTTTGTAAATTCAACACTATAACAATTGGGGATAAGCTCAAAGGATCGTAGGACAGGCCTGATTATCAGTCATTGACTGATAATTCTCTTAGTAAGGAGGACACTGGACGTTCGAAAATACTGGCAGCCCCAGCCGTTTCAATAAAGGAGTTTACTAGCTCCGGGATTACGATGGGCCTTTTTTTTTACATGTGTTGTTGTTTACAACATATCGTGGTAAAAATTTAAGGCAATCGACTTTATCTCACAGTAACAGGATTCACACCTTCCGGTATTAATCTAATGTATAGCATATCAATAAAAATGATAAGTTATGGATAATACATTTATTTTAATTATTACAGCAGCACTTTCCTTAATTGTGGGAGGACTGATTACAAGTACTCTTCTGAAAAAAGCCGTACTTAAAAAAAGTAGCCTTATGCTTGATGAAGCAAGAGAGAAGGCTGAGGTTATAAAAAAGGAGAAAATATTACAGGCAAAGGAAAAATTTCTTCAGCTAAAAAGTGAGCATGAGAAAGTAATTGTTAGTAAAAATAGCAATATTCAAAGAAATGAGAATAAGCTAAGGCAACGTGAATCAATACTTTCAAAAAAGATTGAAGATGCGAATCGCAAAGAAAGAAGTATTGATGTCCTTAAAACCAATCTTGATAACCAACTTGTAATATTAGATAGTAAACAAAGTGAAGTAGACAAGATGCATAACAGTCAGGTTAAGCAACTTGAGACAATCAGTGGGTATTCTGCAGAACAAGCTAAAGAACAGCTTCTTGAATCGCTTAAAGGTGTGGCTGAATCGGAAGCAATGGTGCATATACGCGAGATTGTGGATGAAGCACGTTTAACAGCTAACCGCGAAGCAAAAAAGATAGTAATTGAAACCATACAACGTACTGCTGCAGAACATGCAATTGAGAATACTGTTACTGTTTTCAATATAGAAAGCGATGAAATAAAGGGCAGAATAATTGGTCGTGAGGGCAGAAATATAAGAGCCTTGGAAGCAGCAACGGGTATTGAAATTATTATAGATGACAGCCCTGATGCAATTCTTCTTTCCGGTTTTGACCCAATACGCCGAGAAGTGGCAAGATTGTCGTTGCAAAAACTTGTTATCGACGGCAGGATTCACCCTGCTCGTATTGAAGAGATTGTGAAAAAAACGCAAAAGGAAGTTGATCAGGAAATTCTGGAAGTTGGCAAAAGAACAGTAATAGATCTTGGAATTCATAATATGCATCACGAGCTGATTAAGTTGGTTGGCCGAATGAAATACAGGTCATCATATGGACAAAATTTGCTGGCTCACTCCAAAGAAGTTGCTAACCTAAGTGCCACGATGGCTTCAGAACTTGGACTAAACCCTAAGAAAGCCAAACGTGCCGGGTTGCTTCATGATATTGGAAAAATTGCGGAAAATGAAGCAGAACTGCCACATGCTATCCTTGGGATGAAACTTGCCGAAAAGTTTAAGGAAAAACCAGATGTATGTAATGCAATTGGAGCTCACCACGATGAAATAGAAATGGAAAACTTAATTTCACCTATTGTACAGGTTTGTGATGCAATTTCAGGTGCCAGACCAGGTGCACGCCGTGAGGTGGTAGAAGCATATATTCAGCGTCTTAAAAAACT
>JAOZLR010000311.1:1593-3761 GCA_029934735.1 Bacteroidales bacterium | reverse complement strand
AACAATTATTACTTTTGTTGAATAATAATTGGTTTACAAAATATATATTTATGAAAATAGCAATCATCGGAGCAACAGGTTTAGTAGGTTCAGTAATGATTAAAGTTCTTGAGGAGAGAGGTTTCCCGATATCCGATCTGATACCTGTGGCATCAAAAAAATCAACAGGCAGAGAGATTATTTTCAAAAATAAAAAAGTGGAAGTGACCAGTATGGAGGAAGCAATAAATTTAAAACCTGATATTGCACTTTTTTCTGCGGGGAGCAGCCTCTCATTGCAATGGGCACCTGTTTTTGCCAGAACCGGAACCTATGTAATAGACAACTCCTCTGCCTGGCGTATGGATCCGGACAAAAAACTCATTGTACCTGAGATAAACGCAAATATACTAACAAAAGATGATCATATCATTGCTAACCCAAATTGCTCAACTATACAACTTGTAATGGCCCTGAATCCACTTCATAAGAAATATAAAATAAGAAGAGTTATTGTCTCCACCTATCAATCGGTAACAGGCTCAGGAGTAAAAGCAGTCAGGCAATTAGAAAATGAGAGGATAGGCAATCCCGGTGAAAAATTTTATCCTCACCCAATTGACAAAAACTGTATTCCGCATTGCGATATGTTTGTTGAAGATGGCTATACAAAAGAGGAGATGAAACTTACTAACGAAACACAAAAAATTCTTAATGATTACCAAATAAAAATAACTGCAACTGCTGTACGTGTTCCTGTTGAGGGTGGCCATTCAGAGAGTGTAAATCTGGAGTTTGAAAATGACTTTACAATAAACGAGGTAGTAGAATTACTAAGATCAGAAAAAGGTGTAAAAGTATTGGATAATCCCGAAAACAATCTCTATCCTATGCCAATAAACGCCTGTGGGAAAGATGATGTTTTTGTGGGGCGTATCAGGCGCGATTTCTCACAGCCAAACAGCCTGAATCTATGGATAGTTGCTGATAACATCAGAAAAGGTGCTGCTACAAATGCAGTGCAGATTGCTGAGCATCTTTTGAAAGAAGGTATTGTGTAAATTGAATTTCAAAAGAGATGAGCCATTGTGGTCATCAGGAGATTGGGCATCTAATTGTTATAAAAACTTCTTGGCTTATCCTGCGTGTACTGGGTCAGCAAATAAAGCTAAGACATATCAAATAACAACGACAAGCGTGGACGCTTGTCGCATTGTTATTTGTCGCATTGTTTTTGCGATGGACGCTTGTCATATTATTTTGACTGTAATAAAGTCTAAAGCTCCTTAATCTTAATATTCCGAAACCACACATCATCGCCGTGATCCTGAAGACCTATGTATCCCTCAGAAGCAGGATTCACAAAATCAGGATAATCCTTAAACTTGCTGTTTTTAACCATGTTTGTCCAGTCATCTGTCCAGAGATGATACTCCAAAACATTTTCCCCATTTACCCAATGAACAACAGTTCCTTTGTAAACCATAACTTTCACCTGGTTCCATTGACCGGCAGGATTAACAGCCTCAAAGTTGCCGGGAATGAGGTCATACAGCGAGCCTGCTGCACGGTTCCCATCCTTCCCTAATTTTGCATCAGGGTGTTTGTCATTATCAAGAATCTGCATTTCGGGTGATGATTTCCAAATTGCCTGACCGGGTTTTTCCTGGGCGAGATAAAAAATTCCGCTGTTGGCACCTTCAGAAACTTTCCATTCCAAAGATAATTCGAAATTGCCATATTTTTTATCCGTGATGATATCGCCACCACCACCGGCTTCACCTTTGCCTGAACCCAGGACGTGCAAAGTGCCGTCTTCAACAACCCAGCCTTTTTCAGGGAAAGTCTCAATTCCATAACCTCTCCAGCCATTTGTGGTTGTACCATCAAACAGGAGTTTCCAGCCATCTGCCTTTTCTTCGGCAGTTAATGTGTTTGGGGCAGCCTCTTCAGGTTGCTGAACTTCTGTTTTTACATCTTTCTTTTCAGAAATTTGCTTTTTATTTCCCTGTGAGCAACCAGCTAACAAAGCAATTGCCAGGAAAATTACCGGTATTAATTTAATATTCTTCATAGTTTTACTTTTTTTAAGACAAGTTATAACTTGTCTTGCTTTTTTTATACCAAAAATCAGCCAAACTTACGAGACAAGTCATGACTTGTCTTTACAATACTACACTAATAATAAC
>JAOZLR010000311.1:0-1493 GCA_029934735.1 Bacteroidales bacterium | reverse complement strand
CCCGGCATCTCAGGCAAAGACCAACCATCACGATAAGTGTGTTTTATATACTCTTTGGCAGCCTGCAATGCATTCAAAGTATCGTGCTTAGTATCGAAATGCGGATGTCCGTCAATAACTTCAAACTTATCGGATGTCACAACCCTGATTTCATCGGTATCTGAAATATTTTCAAATTTCATATCTTCACCATTCCAAATCAATTCACGTTTAAGGTCTTGCAACCTGACAGCCACAACGCCCATAACGACCATTTCATTTAGCGGTCCTGAATAATTAAAGTTGGATGAAGCTTCTACTCTACTTTCTGGACTTTCTTTGCAAGCCCGTATCCAATCCTGCTCATGCGCACCTTTCCAGCAACTCAATCCTGTTCCCTCTTCGGGCCTTCTGCTGATTTTTTCAGGCTCTTTAAATTTGTCCATATTCTCGTATGGAAGTAAAATCGGATTCCGGCCATATGCACCGCACATCAACTTACCCTTTTTACCTTCAAAAATACACCCGCCACTGGAATCTCTTCCAAGAGCCTCACCTGCCGGTAGTTCCTCCGGACGCTCGGGAAGAAGTCCGCCATCATACCATGAAACCTCAACTTCAGGAAGTTTGCCGCGCTCAGGGAATTTATAATGAACTATCTCAGCGTGAGGTGGAGATTCTGTATTAACCTGTGTTGAGCTTGCTTGTACTCTATCAGGATACTTAAGGTCTAAGGCTTTAAAGACAGGATCCATAATATGACAAGCCATATCACCTAAAGCACCAGTTCCATAATCCCACCATCCACGCCAGTTCCAAGGTGTATAGGCAGGATTAAAAGGCCGTTCGGGGGCAGGTCCCAAAAAGAGATCCCACTTCAATGTGTCAGGGACAGGTGGTGTTTCTGAGGGGCGCTCCATTCCCTGGGGCCAGATTGGGCGATTTGTCCATGCATAAGCTTTATGCACATCACCAATAACACCACTCTTAATCCACTCATCAACCTGCCTGATTCCTTCACCTGAATTACCCTGATTACCCATCTGGGTTGCAACCTTATATTTCTTTGCAAGGTTCGCCAGTAACCTTGATTCATAAACAGTGTGTGTCAATGGTTTTTGAACATAAACGTGCTTTCCAAGCGTCATAGCATAGGCTGCAATAATGGCATGTGTGTGGTCAGCCGTTGCAATAACAACTGCATCAATTGAATCGCCCATTTCATCAAACATCTTTCGCCAGTCGTAATATTTTTTTGCTTTCGGATAATGCTCAAAAACGCCGGCGGAGTATTTCCAGTCAACATCACAGAGGGCAACAATATTTTCGGTGAGTGCACAATTGTTAATATTTGTGTGACCCATTCCTCCAACACCCACTCCGGCAATATTCAGTTTATCACTCGGAGGCACATGCCCGAGACCACCTATTACATAACTCGGCAAGATTGTAAACCCTGCGGCTGCAGTGGCTGCTGTTCCAAGGAACTGTCTGCGACTAATTGATTGTTTTTG
>JAOZLR010000310.1 GCA_029934735.1 Bacteroidales bacterium | reverse complement strand
TCCCCGCCTATCCACCAGGCCAACCATTCGGACAGGAATGAAAGATTTCATTCTTTTGGGCAGGAAGGCAAAAGTAGAGAAGAAAAGAGACCTTTACAAGGGAGAGGAGGTTGAGAGAATCTTAATAAGCAAATACAGAAAAACTAGTTTTGCAAAGGCCTCTATTTTATAATATTTTACTTGTTGGTTTTCTTCACCTCTTTTCCCTCTCAGCAATTGAGAGGGAAAAGCAGGTTGAAGAATGTTTTAACCAAATAGTTTTTAGTTATTTGTTAAACGCATGCATTACCACTGGAAAATTTTCCTGGTATCGCACTTATTGTCACAAATCACCTTTACTATGAGTATCCTGTGGTCTTGTTTCAGCGAAATATTATTCGCACCACTGTTTAGACTTTGGTGTTGCAAAAGCTGTCCCATAATATTATAAATATAAATATCACTATTAGCTTGTACTTCACCCGGAATTGTTACAACGAGTCCACTGTTGACCTGACGTAAGACAACCTCATTTACTGCAAATTTCTCCACTGAAGGTAATGGTGTTTTCAGACTTATAATATTTGAAAAGGCACTATAACCAACATCATTTAGCGCAGTTAAACGATAATAATACATTGTGTTGTCTTTGAGATCGCCAACTAAACAGGAGGTATTCTCACTTACTATCAGTCCATTATAACCCTTTACATAATCCTTGAACTCTTCATCATAGGCAACATACAATTTATAATATTCGGCATCAAAAGCCGACATCCAGTTTGCCTGGAAACTATAATAGGTTATATCTGTTGCTATTCTGGCTACAGGAGATGCGGGAGATGCAAAATAGAATGCACCCATATCCGAACGAGTGTTGTTGGGATCTATAACAACCGGCGTACCTGTATTAACACAAGGAGAATTCTGTGTTAAGTGAAAGTCGTTTGCAAGTTTATTAAGGAAAAGAGGATTTGTTGAAATATTATGTATGTATAGACCCTGATAGGGATATGGGCCAATATCCGATAACCCTTTCTCAATATCAGAATAGGTCGTAGAAATTTTACAATCGCTGGTGGTAATAGATATTTGACGCCACTGCTTAGCAATATTGCCTATCAGAATTGTATTTATAATTATTGGTTTTGAATTATCTGAAATATCAATACCTCCACCATATTTTGACTTATTCCTGGTGATTGTGTTGTTTAACAAAATCGGGTTACTGTTAGTCATAATTTCAATTGCACCACCCGAGGTATTTGACTCATTATCAAAAAACAGATTATGCTCAATCCTGGCATTTGATTCATTATAAAGAATGATAGCACCACCATATTCGGCCTTATTATTTATAAAGGTTGAATTTGTAATTTTCGGACTACTGCCCCAAAGTGCGATTGCACCTCCTGAGGGTGGATATGTTGAGCCGGATTTAACTGCAGTGTTGTTAATGAATAAGCAATTATCTATTACCAGATCATCATAGTCCTTTACTGCAATTGCTCCTCCTGAATTGTAGGGTTCCTTCCCGGCTGCGCTTCCATTTGCGAATATACAATTTATTAATTTGGATGGAGCAGGGGTTTCTGAAGTATTTACAAATCTTATACCACCCCATCCGTTTTTAGGGTTAACAGAAGTAAAGACAATCCCGCCTGTATTTGAGTCATCTCCAACTGCTTCAATAGTACCCTTAATATTTATAGTATGTCCATCCATAATCTTTAGCCAGGTTCCAGGTTCAATTTGTAGTGTTTTACCATTTGGTATGGTAACATCCCCGGTAATAATATACGGACCTTCAGAGGCTGACCAGGTTCCGGATATCTTACCTTGACTTACTTTAGTACAATTAGGCTTCGTGGCTGATATCTTGCCGCTTGTTATTTCACAAAAGCTGCCAATACGGCCATTCCCAATAATTGTTCCCGGAGCCTTCTTACCCACCATTTCTACTTGCAGTTGGCGCTGTCCAAGATCTTTTAAGAATTTTTCTGCCAGAATTCTCATTTTATAAGAATCATCTTCCCTTGCATCATAAACAATGCAAGCTGAGGATGTTGCATCCAATGCGCCCGACTTGCATAGAAACTTAGTTGTGTCTTCTATAAATCCCAATAATGGATTTCCGTCTATTTCAACGATTGCTGAAGAATTGTAATAGTTGAATCTATGAACTCCGTTTATGATTATCCAGTCTTCGCCCATAATATCCTCATCCATATTTTGGGCATTCGTTTTTATTTTTACCTGTTCAGGCTTATATCCCTGATAGGCAAGTTGCAGATAGAAATTAGTAAAGCCATTACTATTGCTCAGAAAGCTGCACAAAGCTGCGTTGGGATCAGAATCCAGATTATCATAATCTCTGGAAGCTTTGTAATAAGGTGTATTATTGTGCCCTGTCTTGCATGGCTCCAGGCCTGTTCCATCGGCGTTCCAGACCGCATAACCTAAGTGATCTTTTGCAAGCCCCTGTATTGAAATGCCAGGTGTGCCCTTGTTAATAGCGCCTTGAATAATGTTATAGTAAGTACCCATTCTCCCATTTCCTGTCAGATATTTTGCATAAGTCATATAATGGGTTATATGCATCTCCTCTCCTGCCAAATCTTGCAAAAAGGCATTGGCCACCTCCTGAACTTTATTAGAGCTTGAAGATGATGCATCAACAGGTTCTGTAAATGAATATTCGGCAAATAATGATTTTTCATTACTGCTTTCACTAATATTTGCATAGCTGATGACTCCTTTGATCATTGGTTCTCCTTTGATCTCAAATACAAATCTCAAGTCGTAGTAATTTGCATAATGCTTATCATTGAGGATAAGCCAGTCTTCTCCCTTCAGATCTTTTCCAAGGGTGGAGATACGAAATTTTACTTTTATCTGCTTAAGAGATATTCCATTATCTAATAACGACTGTGTGAACAACGGAAATCCAGAAACCGGTCCCTGCAAGTGAAATCCTGTATATGGTGTCGGCAAAGGAAGTTCTGCTGAAGCAGTTTGGGGTTTGATGTAGTCACGTGTAGCATAATAATATCCCTGGTTTTCGAAACCGGAAAATGGTATAGGATGCCCTGTAGCAGCCAGCTCAGGGCCTGATCCGTCAGCATTCCATATGGCGCTGCCTTCGCCTTGCGAGACGAGCCCCTGGAAACGGATTTGAGATTGTGTTGTGATTGCGGTTAACATAAACATCATTACTGCTGTTAACACGATTGCGAATTTTTGTTTTCTTGTTTTCATTGTGCCCTCCTTGTTTTGTTAGGTGGTTAAAGTTAATTTTAGTTAAATTAGTTAATAGGCAAACAGGTAATAATTTTACAAGATAATTAAAGCCTTCTTTTAATCTGTAAGGCCTTTTTGGTTTTCATAAGGACCTCCTTTCTTTAAATTGGTTTGTTATTAATTTTATTGTCGATACAAATATACAACATCTAAAAGGCAAATATGTGCTAAATGAATAAACGCCGGGGTTTATTTATTAAACGCCGGGGTTCATCGTGTAAACGTAGTAAACATATAGCAAAATCTATATATGTTATGTGTGTAATTTCCCTCAATTTTGGTATTACTTCTAATTGTTTTTGTTTTCATATTTTGGCCTCCTTCTATCTAATAATATTAAAATAGTATTCTGATTTAACAAATCTCTGTTTACAAAGATACAACATGAGGAGGGTGTAATGCTAACACTCAGGTTTCAATCTTTAACACTTATGTTACATTTTTGGGAGATTTGGACGTAATCAGGCGAAAAATGTCGATTGGGAGTGATTTA
>JAOZLR010000309.1 GCA_029934735.1 Bacteroidales bacterium | reverse complement strand
GCTTCCTGATCAGCCGAATAGAGCAATTCATTTTCTATCAGAAAAGCCCAGATTTTACCTTCATTATTTGTGGCCCAGCTTAGCTGTTCATTTGAATAATCCAATAAAATAGCACTATTGCATTTTGGGGTCATTGCCTTAATAAAATAAAGGGTTTTGCCGGTATTTATCATTGCATCAAGCAAAGTGCTACCAACTTTTGACAAGTCAATTTTATTGCTTCCTAAAGCATCCATACAATTGCGGGTAATATGCGATCTGTCGAAATTTCTTATTCTGTAGGCAGGTAGTCCAAGCTTAAGGTATTCTTTATAATCAGCTCCCAGGTACATATCAAGAGCAATTATCAGATTATTGTTAAAATACTGAACAGGATAATCAAAATCAAATCCTGAAACATAGGTAAAGACACCGGGGATTTTGTCCTGTGGGAAATAGTATTTATAATGTTTAAATGCATCAGTTAGTTCCTTTTCAAGAAAATCAAGATCAGGAAATGCATTATTGCAATCCTCAGCAGATTTTATTAGCAGCGGATCGGAAATAAAATCGCCAATGCGGATAAGATTCAGAGTGTCATTAAGGTCTCCGTTAAGAAAAATGCCGAACTCTTTTTGCAGGCTTTTCAGTTCTGCTTTCAGGTTATCCTTATCAACGGCAAATAAAGCCTTTCCATATCTTTTTATTTTAACCGGTGTTACCTGAACATCGCCAACATTCACATCCAAACGATCAGAGCCGGATTGACAGGATATCAAGCCAAATAAAAAAATTAGTGCAACAGTCTTTCTTACCATTTAGAATATTTTCCAGCCAACACTTAAGAAAAAGACATTGTTTTTAAATGTTCCATCCTCTACACCATTTTCAGGTTTGTTGTAGAGATTACTAAGTCCGAGCTCGTACCGTAAGTCGATAGTCAGGAAAAGAACATCAACACCGGCACCAAACTGTGCCGACCAGTTAAAATCACTAAAAGAGTCAGGATATTCTATATCATCCGGTAAATCAACACCATCTTGCCCTGTGACAGTTACTGAAGTATTTGTTACAATTGAAGCAACCGGGCCTGCCTGAAGCCTGATATTCCCTCCGGGGATTTTTAGTAATCGGAACCCAACCAATACAGGGATGTCGAAACTTTGAAAAGTAATCTCTTCCGTAACATTAAATTGTTCATTCGGATTATCTAAACTTGGAGTAGTAAACTCAATTTGACCTGGTTTTGCAGTAAAATATACTTCAGGTTGCAAGTGGAATTTATCACCGATTCTTACAAAAGCACCAAGTTGATAACCTGTTTTAGCTGCTTCAACTACATCACTGATGTTGGCAGTGAGTTTACTCATTGTCACTCCTCCCTTTATGCCAAAGTGTAATTGGGCAAAGGTCATTGAACTAAAAAAAGTAATGATAACTAATAATGTGATCTTTTTCATAATGATGAAGATTTAAGTTAAAATAGACAACAAAGATAAAAATAAATCAATATTTTTAATGTGAATGTTTTATACATGTCACTTATTAACTATTTTTGTTGAGAATTTATTTTACGAATAATGAAAAAAGGGATACCGGTTTTAATAGTTTTTCTTCTTTTGAGCAATTTTGTTATCTCCCAGGTGAAGCCATTCAGATTTGGATTCAGGATGGCACCCAACCTCGCCTGGTTTTCATCCGATGCTGATAAATATGAATCTGATGGAGCAACTGCCGGTTTTTCATGGGGCTTTGTATCCGATATTACTTTAACTGAGAATTATTTTGTAAAAACCGGTTTTAATGTTGATTATCTCAACGGCAAACTGACTTTTCCTTATGAAATGATAATTGATCCCGATACAATATCTTCGACGGGTGAGTTGTCAAGGAAATTTAATCTGAGGAACCTCCAAATACCGGCCACAATAAAGATGAGAACTAACAGATTTGGAAAGTTTGCATTTTTTGGGAATATCGGCTTTGGTGTTTCTTTTAACCTGAAAGCAAAATCGAATGACGCATTTACTTATGGTGACGAAACTACAGAATTTGAAACAAAAGACATAAGCGACAAAATAAAATTCGCTAAAGCATCTATAATTGTCGGCTGCGGATTGGAATATTTTTTTGATAATTCAACTTCATTGTTTCTTGAACTCAATTACAATAATGGTTTAACAAATATCCTTAAAGGTAATAATATCGTTTATCCCGATATCAAACAGAAAGCCTTTATGGATTATCTTGAACTTAACATCGGAATATTATTTTGAAAATTTAAAGTAGAAGTAGGAGTGAAAATAGCATTAGCACAAATAAACTATCATATCGGAAATTTTGAAAATAATTTCAAAAAGATATCGGAGGCTATTCAAAAGGCAAAGTCAGAAAAAGCTGATTTAGTTGTTTTCTCTGAACTGGCTGTTTCGGGGTATCCTCCGCGTGACTTTCTTGAATTTGATGATTTTATAAACAGGTGCGATGCCACAATAGAGAAAATTGCTGCCGAATGCATCGGAATTGCTGCAATCGTTGGTTCTCCGACACGAAATCCAGAAAAAAAGGGGAAAGACCTTTTTAATTCTGCCTTCTTTCTTGAGGATGGAAAAGTGAAATCAAAGATTTGCAAAACATTGCTTCCTAACTACGATATCTTTGACGAATACAGATATTTTGAACCTAATGCCTGGTTTCATACTGTTGATTTTAAAGGTAAAAAGCTGGCAATCACTATCTGTGAGGATTTGTGGAATGTTGGCGACGACCTGCTTTATCGTATAAACCCGATGGATGAGTTGTTCAAACTCAAACCAGACTTAATGATAAACATTGCAGCTTCACCGTTTGATTATGATCAGGCGGAAAAGAGGAGGAGCGTGCTGTTGCAAAATGTCGAAAAATATAAACTTCCGCTGTTATATGTCAATCATGTGGGAGCGCAGACCGAGCTTCTTTTCGATGGCGGCTCTCTGGCAATTAATTCAAAAGGCCTTATTACAGATGAAATGAAATATTTTGAGGAGGATTTAATGATTGTGGATATTGAGGAGGTTGAGAGAAAGACTTTCGTTGAAAAAAGGCCGAAATCCTCAAAGATTTCACTTATCCACGATGGGCTTGTGATGGGTGTGAGGAATTATTTTGAGAAGCTGGGATTTACAAAAGCCATTCTCGGACTGTCAGGAGGTATTGACTCGGCTGTGACATTAGTCCTTGCTGTTGAAGCTTTGGGAAAGGAGAATGTGAGATCAATACTGCTGCCCTCGCGGTTTTCTTCTGATCATTCCGTTAAGGATGCAGAAGACCTTGCCAAAAATCTGGGCTCACCTTATGATATAATCCCCATTGAGGATGCTTTCAAAAGTTTTAACGGGATATTGGAGCCGTTTTTTGAAGGGCTGCCCTTCAATATTGCAGAAGAAAATATTCAGGCCCGAACCAGGGGCGTGATATTAATGGCTCTTTCGAATAAATTCGGATATATTCTTTTAAACACCTCTAACAAAAGTGAGGCAGCCGTCGGATACGGCACACTTTACGGCGATATGAACGGAGGCCTTTCAGTAATTGGAGATGTGTATAAAACGGAGGTTTTTGATTTGGCCAGATATATTAACAGGGATAAAGAGATAATTCCCTGGAATACAATTACAAAACCACCTTCAGCAGAATTAAGACCCGACCAGAAAGATTCGGATTCATTGCCCGATTATGATATTCTGGATGAGATTCTCTATCAATACATCGAAAAACGGCAAGGTCCAAACGAGTTGATTAAAATGGGATTTGAGGATAAGATAGTCCACCG
>JAOZLR010000308.1:2704-3792 GCA_029934735.1 Bacteroidales bacterium | reverse complement strand
CGTATTATGCTTATTTCCTGCCACATAGGGATTTATCTCATTTTAAGGTTAACGCCTATGCGCAATGGTGGGATTTCGCTTCGCTCAACATTCCAATATTCCTCAATCCCGTATGCACAACTCTACCCAACCCGTTTTTTCTCTCCCTCTAAAATTCTGTTTAAAACATCAGCAGGATTCTCAAATCTGTTTGCAAGCATCATTGCAGCAATGATATAAGGTTTGTAGCCAGCTTCAAGATAAGTTCTTATCCTGTATTTTTCAAACACATCAGCTTCCACTTCACCCCTTTTACATGATACACCTGTAATATCAGCCGGCAGGCAATGCATATAAAGCGCATTACTGTCTTTCGTAAGTTTCATCTTTTCGTCATCGCATTCCCAGTCCTTGTGTTTCGCATTCTCAGCAAGAGCCCTAATTTCCAGTTCATCAAGACCTGTTTTATCACCTGACTGCAATAGATTAGTGCGCTCTTCCATAATATGATATGGGGCCCAACTTTTTGGATAAACGATATCGGCACCCTCAAAAGCGGAAGCCATATTGTTTGTAATTCTAAACAGACTACCTGACTGAGAGGCATTCTGTTTGGCAATATCAATAATTTCAGGAATTAAATCATACCCTTTAGGATGAGCAAGGGTAACATCCATTCCGAAACGGGTCATAAGCGCTATTATCCCCTGCGGAACTGACAATGGTTTTCCGTAGCTCGGTGAATAAGCCCAACTCATTACAATTTTCTTTCCCTTTAGATTTTCCAGTGAACCGTAAGTGTTTTTTAGATGCAACAGGTCTGAGAGTGATTGAGTGGGATGATCCATATCGCATTGCAGGTTTACTATTCCAGGACGATGTGGCAATACACCTTCTGCAAACCCGTCATCCAGAGCCTCTCCTACTTCGCGCATATATTTGTTTCCTTCTCCAAGGAACAGGTCATCGCGGATGCCGATAAAATCTGTCAGAAAAGAGATCATGTTTGCTGTTTCTCTTACTGTTTCGCCATGAGCAATCTGCGATTTTTCCTCATCCAGGTCCTGCACTTCCAAACCAAGCAGGTTGGCTGCCGATGCAAAGGAAAA
>JAOZLR010000308.1:0-2604 GCA_029934735.1 Bacteroidales bacterium | reverse complement strand
ATACCTTTTCATTTGGTGCATGAGCCAAAACCTCATTTCCCGGCCCGAAACCTATTGTTGGTATTCCATAAATTCCATTAATAGTAACTCCATTTGTTGAAAAAGTCCACTTATCTATTATTGGCTTTTTACCAAAAAGATTTTTAAATGATCTTACTCCGGTTTGAACTATCGGGTGGTCTTCTGGCATTTTCCAGGTGGGATAATATTTTTCCATTCCATATTCTAATCCGGTGTATGCCTTCTCTTTATAATAAAGTACCTCAACCTTTGCATTAATATCTTTCACAATATCCATAATCTCTTTAACTGCAATCTCTTTTGTCTCACCCCAGGTAAGCCTGCGGTCGAGATGGATTTTCGCAAAGTCGGAAACAGCACATAAAGAAGGGCTGCCTGACACAAACTCAGAAATAGTAATACTACCCTTTCCAAGAAACTCATCATTAGCCAGTCCTTCGTTAAGCTTTTCTATTTCCAACGCTGCCTTTGATGCCATATATATTGCATTTTTCCCTCTTTCGGGAGCAGAACCATGAGCCGAAATACCATAAAAACTCACTTCAATCTCCATCCTTCCGCGATGTCCGCGATAGATATTCAAATTAGTGGGTTCGGTACTAATCACAAAATCAGGCCTGATGCCATCCTCTTCAATGATGTATTTCCAGCAAAGTCCGTCGCAGTCCTCTTCCATAACGCTACCCACAAAATATATTGTCAAATCCTTATCGAATCCCAACTCCTTAAGGATACGGCCGGAAGTAACAAATGATGCAGGGCCTCCTTCCTGATCAACAGTACCACGTCCGTGCACAAACCCATCTTTAATCTCACCTGAAAGTGGATCAAAATCCCAATTGTCAAGGTTTCCCATATCCACAGTATCCATATGGCCGTCAATAGCAAGAATCTTACTGCCATTACCTATACGACCAATCACATTTCCAAGTCCGTCGATTTTTACTTCATCGAAACCTGCCTCTTCCATTTGTCTAAAGAGCTCCAACTGAACCTCTTTCTCTTCTTTGCTAAGAGACTTTATTTTAATCAATTTTGAAAGATTTTCTGCGGTATAGTCACGGTACTTTTTAGCCAGTATATTAATCTCTTCCGATATATTTTTCATTGGGCGTTGATTTTCCGCCAAAATTAAGCTATTTTTGTCAAAACATATATACTTGGTTATTGCATTTTTTCAGAAAGCAGGAAGATCTCAAAACAAATTTCATCATTGAGTATAAAACGAACAAAAGAGCTAAAAAAAGCATCGTGGATAGGGATTCTTGGAAATTCCATTCTGTCGTTGCTTAAAATTGGGGTTGGTTTCATCTCCGGTAGCTTTGCTGTTATTGCTGATGGAATTGACTCTTTATCAGATGTCTTCAGCTACTTTATCACACTTTATACAGCACGCATAATATCGAAGCCACCTGACCACAGGTATCCATATGGTTACATGAAGGCAGAAACAATTTCCACAAAAGTGCTATCATTTATTATCTTTTTTGCAGGCGCTCAATTGTTCATCTCCACTCTTACAAGAATTTTTAATCCGAAGCCGGAGGTAATGCCAGACATCATTGCCGTTTATGTTACAATCATCAGTATTATTGGAAAAGGGATTTTATCTATCTGGCAATTCAGAATTGGTAAGCGTAATGAAAGTCCGATGATAATTGTCAATGCAAAAAATATGAGAAATGACATTCTTATATCACTGTCTGTTCTTGTGGGGCTTATTTTTACATTTAAATTCGAAATGCCTGTTTTGGATCTGATTACTGCGCTAATTGTAAGTTTGTGGATTATGAAAGTTGCTTTCCAGATATTTATGGAAACCAACAGGGAGTTGATGGATGGCGTTGACGACACATCTATCTATGATAAGATATTTACAGCTGTTGATTCGGTAGAGGGAGTAAAAAACCCGCACCGTATTAGGGTACGAAAAATAGGCAATATGTTCCTGATTTCTTTAGACATTGAGGTTAATAAAAATATGACAATTAGTGCTGCCCACGAATTAAGCCGTAAAGTGGAGCAAAGTATTAAGGATGCTATTATTAATGTTTACGATATTCTTATTCATATTGAGCCTGAAGGTAATGTTGAAATTGATGAGCAATATGGAATTTCAAGAGAAGATTTTAAAACCAATAATTTGAAGAAATGAGCGACGAGCTAATCATTATTATTATTGCTTCAGTCATAATTGGCCATTTCATTATTGGAATTATCTGGCTGTGGTGGAAAATTTGGAGGAAGAAAAAATAACCTCTGTAACTTCTTCGGCAAATGCTGTTTTAGCTTCTAACACCAATAATTTGCAACAAAAATGTATGGTTTGAAGCTACCGGAAGGAAGTGGTGTTCCAACCTGCATCTGACTCTTAAAAAACGGTAAGCTAAACCTCTCTAATCTAAAAATATCAGCAACTCCGCTATAACAGATATTATCACAACATCCCCGGTTATAATCGTACATACTCCAAATAGCATCTCCTGACGTCCAGGGATAATAAGCTCTATAGCGATTGTGGGACCATTGGGCATTCCAGGCATATTGCAGCAAGCCATTAGTTTCAAATGCTTTTAAAGAATT
>JAOZLR010000051.1 GCA_029934735.1 Bacteroidales bacterium | reverse complement strand
ACTTTCCCGTCGTACGAATAATATGCACCGGCAACAGCAGCAGCAGTGGGAACAAGGCCTATTTCGCCAATTCCTTTTGCTCCATATGGTCCGACAGGATCTTTCTCCTCAATTGGGATTACTTCTACTTCTGGCATCTCTTTGGCCCGCAATATACCAATATTCCTGAATTTTGTGCTTAGAAGCCTTCCATTTTTCATTGGCAGGTCTTCTGTCAGGGCATACCCAAGACCCATATGGACTGCACCCTCAATCTGACCTTCAAAAAGCATTTCATTCATCACCTTGCCACCGTCGTGAGCAGCAATTACCTTTGAAATTTTCCCGTCATCATCAAGAATCACTACCTGAGTTGCATAACCGTAAGAAAAGTGAGTTACTGGTTTTTTAGTCTCTGCACCTGGCTTTGTAGTCCAGTCGCAAACAAATTTTCCTGTGTAAGTTCTGCCTGTCAGCTCTTTTAACGAGTGAGCTTTTAAATCCTCCTTGATAGCTTTTGCAGCATTGATAATGGCATTTCCAACCATTGCAGTTGCGCGTGAAGATGTTGTCATTCCTGTTGGAAGATCTGCTTCAGTTTCAACTTTAACCTCCATAATATCTGTGCTGATTCCTGTTTCTTCATACAAAGTTTGCATAGCCATATTGTGAACTCCCTGCCCCATCTCTGTCCAACCGTGATGTATTACAACTTTATCAGGAGATTTGATTTCTATTTTAACA
Organism: Bacteroidales bacterium; assembly: GCA_029934735.1. Lineage (GTDB taxonomy): Bacteria > Bacteroidota > Bacteroidia > Bacteroidales > JAADJA01 > JAADJA01. The sequence continues at coordinate 11,333 of JAOZLR010000051.1, read as the reverse complement.
TAGCTATCGTCAACCATCCCGTTTCCTATTCCTGTGTTTTTTAGTCCGCAGGCAATTCCTGCAAATTTAGAATTGTGAAATTGCTCTTTAACAGCAAGCAAAGTATTTTTTAGTCCAACTCCTGTCTCAAGCAGTTGTCCGGTTGCTGTTTTTGACCCATTATCAAGAGCATTAAGATATCTTATTTCCCACCTGTTAAAATCAGCTTTTTTACAAATTTGGTCAATCAGGCTTTCGATTGCAAAAACAACCTGAGGCACACCAAATCCCCGCATTGCACCAGAAGGAATATTGTTAGTATAAACAGTAAGAGCGCTGATATCCACTTCGGGAATATGATAAGCTCCTGTTGCATGTCCAACGACACGTTCCATAACTTTGGTCCCAACCGAAGCATAGGCACCGGTATCGCCTACAGCTTTCAGTTTTAAAGCTGTAAATTTTCCGTTTTCATCACATCCCAGTGTCATATCCATCCATACGGGGTGGCGTTTGGGGTGATACATTATTGATTCTTCTCTTGTAAAGTGAACTTTGACCGGTTTCTTCACAAGCCAGGCAAAAAGACTTGCATACCCCTGAACTGTAAGGTCTTCCTTTCCTCCGAATCCGCCACCGTTTTGAACTTGAATTACTTTTATTTTTTCTTCGGGCAAACCGAGAATTGAAGCAACCTGAGCTCTGTCAACATAGGCGCCTTGTCCCTGGCTATAGAGTTTTATACTGTCATTTTCAGGAATAGCAATTGCAGTTTCTGTTTCGAGAAAACCATGTTCAATACGTTGGGTTTCATAGATACCTTGAGCTACGTATTTTGCGTTTTTAATTTCTCTATCAGGATTTCCAATTTTGATTATACAGTTTTCAATTACATTTGACTTTTCGTTATGAACATTAGAAGAATTTGATTTTGCAGCATCCAGCATATTAGTAACAGGCTCAAACTCTTCCATTTCAACTTCAATTAGTTCAACAGCTTTTCTTGCGATTTCTTCGGTTTTGGCAACAACGCCAGCAAGAACATCTCCAATAAAATTGGTTGTTTCGCCAACACCTATCATTATTGGCCAATCTTTAAATATAAGTCCGGTGTATCTTTCTCCGGGAATATCCTGTGCAGTAATAATTCTGATAACCCCATCAAGTTTAGTTGCTATTGAAGTGTCTATTTTTAGAATTTTTGCTTTTGGAATCTCACTGAACTTCAACGCTCCAAAGGTCATTCCCTCAAAGAACATATCATCTGTAAAAGGCCTTCTTCCAATAGCTGTTTCCAAAGCCTGATATTTGGGCAAACGGCTGCCAATACCTTGAGATTCAAATTTTAAATCTATTGTTCTGTTATTGCTTAAATTTACAAAAGCGAATTCAATAGCATCAACAATTTTCACATATCCTGTGCAACGGCAGATATTAGGGGATATGGCTTTTATTATTTCAGAGCGTGAAGGATTTAATTTTTGGTCGTATAGTGCTTTGGCACGCATAATCATACCAGGCGAACAGAAGCCACATTGTACTGCTCCTTTTTTAACAAATGCTTTTGAAATTGCATCTTTGAAGTTTTGCGTCAAACCTTCAAGAGTGATAATCTGTGCACCTGCAAGTTTACCCATTTTTGTAGTACATGAAAGACGGGCTTTCCCGTTTATCTGCACTGTGCATGCTCCACAGGTACCCTCGCCTGAGCAACCATCCTTAGCCGAAGTAATTTTTTCAGTTTTTCGTAACCAGGTAAGAAGCGACTGATCCGGGTCGCCTGAATATGTTTTTAGTGAGCCGTTCAATTGAAAATTAATCATACTTTAAAATTTGGTTCTATTGTCATTTTTGTTTGAATGATTCAATCACTAATTTTATTAATGCCGCGGCAAATCCAAAAATTTCATAAGTTCATTCAGTTCTGGTTTAATAGCTTCAGGTATCCTTGCAATACTTTTTACTGCGTTAATATCTTTTAATCCGCTTCCTGTAAGTAATACAACATTCTTACTTTCATCTTGAAGTTTAGATTTTTGTCTATACTCCAAAAATCCGGCAAAAGCAGCAGCAGCAGCAGGCTCAGCAAAAAGGCCTGTGTTTTTTGATAAAAACAAAGAAGCATCGAATATTTGTTTGTCAGAAACTGTTATCCATTCACCATCATATTGTTCAATGTATTTCTTTGTCATATAGAAATTACGAGGAATATCAACGGAAATAGAGTCTGCAATAGTATTACTTTTCTTGATAGTGAATTTATCTGATTTCAAATTTTTTGTAAGATTATCGCTTCCTGACGCCTGAATTGCTACAATTACCGGCATTCTGTTGATTATCCCAAGTTTCATCAAATCTTCAAATCCTTTGTAAACACCCGAAATTATAACCCCGTCACCAACTGGAATAAATATCCGGTCTGGAACCTCTCTTTTTAATTGGTCGAATATTTCAAAAGAGACACTTTTCTTACCCTCAATAGTTAACGGATTAAAAGCTGTATTTCGATTATACCAGCCAAACTCTTTAGTTGCGCTGAGGCTAAAATCGAAAGCATCGTCGTAAGAACCTTTTACAGGAACTATTGTTGCTCCGTACATTATAATCTGGATTATCTTTGCTATTGGTGCGCTTTCGGGAACCATCACAATTGCTTTTTGATTGTTTGCAGCACAAATGCCTGCCAATGAAGATCCCGCATTTCCGGTGGAGGCTGTAATTATAGTGCTAATTTCTTTTTCTTTTGCAAATGCTGAAACAATTGCTGAAGCCCGGTCCTTAAATGAAAAAGTGGGATTTTGGGAATCATCTTTTAAGTATAGCTCAAATGGTAAATTCTTGTTGCTTAAAGATGAAATTGAATATAATGGCGTTTGACCTATGCAAAGATTGGGAAGGCTGTCAGTACTATTAATGGGGTACAGATCAATAAAACCCGTTTCTTTTAGCTGATCGAATGATTTATTTATTGATTTATAATTGTAAACGGTTTTTAGGACACCTTTTGGAGGTAAATCCGGTTTGTTCTCAAGGGCGCATTTCTCACATAAATACCGAATTTCATTCGAGTTGTAAAGGCTACCACAATTAATACAGTTATAAGAGAATTTATCCATAGTTTGATATTATAATTCCACTCTATAAATATTCCTTAATAATCCCTGTCTTTTCATTAAATTCCATTATCTCCTCATCCCATTCATCAACCTTTGCATAGCGTGTTTTCCAATAATTTTCGTCGTACCATTGGTCATTAAGTTCTTCAACAGTTTTTCCCTGTTGTTCAATCCAGGTAAAATATTTTAGGTTATGAATGCGCTTTTTGTCGTAATATCCAAGTTCAAGGATGTTATCTATACCAAGACCCATCAAGTCAGCCTCAAAACTGACTGCTGCATCTTGTGTTGTAAAAACTCCGTGTTTCTCATTTTCCTCAATCAGTCTGGATTGATACATCTCCATTGAGTCAGTAGCAACTGTGAAGACAACATCATTTTCGTTCATTTCATAATATTTGGCAAGTTTTATGGAGCCCATAAGATTTGCAATTGACGATATCCCGAGAAGCTCAAGTTTATCAACCAATTCCGGATCTATTTTTAATTCATTTTTAAGGTATTCCTTTCCGGCAGGTTCATTAAATAGCCTCATCAATCTTATATTGGGGTTGTCGTCAATTCCTGCTACAAGGTCCATATTTCTGATATTATGAATCCATGGAACGTGCTTATCACCAATACCTTCAATTCTGTGTTCCCCATAACCATTATAGAGCAGGGTAGGGCACTGAAGAGCTTCACCGGCACAAACCTTAACCGAAGGGAAAACCTCGCGCAGATAATCTGTACTTCCAAGAGTTCCTGCCGAGCCCTGGGTGAGAAAAATACCACTGAATCTGTCATTCTTATTTTTAACACTATTAAAAACCTCTTCCATTGCAGGGCCGGTAACAGCATAATGCCACAGCGAGTTACCTATCTCTTCAAACTGGTTAAGATTAACAATCTCATCACCACGTTCTTTGATAAGCTCTTTAACCTTATCATAAATCTCCTTTACATTACTTTCAGTTCCTGGAGTTGCAAAAACTTCAGCACCAACTTTATGCAGCCAGTCAAATCGCTCTTGCGACATCCCTTGCGGCAGTACTGCTATTGATTTACATCCTAAAAGATATGAATCGTAAGCACCTCCACGACAATAATTTCCTGTTGATGGCCATAGAGCCTTTTGCCGCGTTGGGTCGAATTTACCTGTAATCAATTTTTCAATTAACGGACCGAAAGTAGCACCAACTTTATGTGCTCCTGTTGGGAAATATTTTCCAACCAGCATAACTATCCTGGCTTTTACGCCCGTTAAAGCTGATGGTATTTCTATGAAGTTAACGTCGCCAAATCCGCCTCCAAACACAGTAGGTTCATTTTTCCAGGATATGCGAAAAAGGTTTAATGAGTTTAAATCCCAAAGTCCGATATTTTTTAACTTGTCCTTTATCTTTCCTGGTATCAACTCCGGATTGCGCATCTGTTTATATGTCGGAAGAATGAGATGTCTTTCCCTGCATCTTTTAATTGTATTTTCCAGTACCTGTTTTCTATTGTCCATAGTCTATTTTATTTATTCTCGAATCAAACTACTATAATGATAAACCTGCAAGATTATCCACCGCATAAAACTCTAACCTTACAGGTTGAATGTTTTTATTTTAGCACTCACTTCCTAACTAAATCTCTAATCTAATAATTCCTCGCTCCACCCATAATTGTTTTCATTTTTGCTGCCTCCTGCAAGTTGATGTCAAAAGTAGTATTTTCTTTTATTTTATAATTTTTAATTCTGAGTGAGGATTTATCAAGCTCAATTCTGAAACTATCCGATTCGTAAATATAATTATTACCTGTTTTTGACAAGATGGAAATACCATTTTTGCTTATATATTCCAGCCTTTCGATTCCATTATCCCTTTCAAAATAATAACAATCGGTATCATTTTCAAATGCATCTCTGTTTAGATAAAGATGTGGTTTTTCCTTGTAAGGAGAGCCCGAAGATGGACAGAATGTTGTACAGTTTCCACATTCGTTACACCAATCGGCAATATGGAGTATCTGATACTTCTGTTTTACTTCAAAAATCTCATCATCAACAATCTTTGCTATCCCGTTTCTAACTTCTATTTTTTGTAAATAAATTTTCACAGGTTCAATTTGGTATGATTGCAAAGCAAGGTTGGGGCAAACTGTCGTGCAAATATTGCAAACTTCATCACAAGCTAAACAGCGTGATGCTTCTTTTACAGCCTGCTCTTCTGTTAATGTTTCAGTAATCAGATCAAATGTCATCCTTTGAGGAAAAGGTAGTTCTGTTTGCTTTTCAGGATAAATTCGTTTAGTCCTTTCCACCTTATGTTCTGTAAGAGTAGCCTCTTTTCTATCTTTTGGCAATTCAAGATTAAGTTCTTTATTTGCTTTCTTTATGATTCGTTCTGCAATTTTTCTCCCATCACCAACAGCAAGGATAGCTGTAGAAGCCCCCCGATAGGCATCACCTCCAATGAATACATTGTCAATGCCGGTTTCATATTCCTGTGGAGATTTCTCTGTTTTATTCAAATCAATAAAATCAAAAGCCTGATCCTGTCCAATTGCTGGTATTATGGTATCGAACAAAATATCAAACTCACTATTTTCGATCCTGACAGGTTTAGGCCTTCCGCTACTGTCTTTGCCCTTGAGTTCCATCTTGATTAGAGTCAGAGATTTAACAGAACCATTTTGCCCATTTATTTTTACCGGGTGAGTAAGTTCTAATATTTCTACTCCCTCATCTATGACAGACAAAATTTCATCCTGGTCTGCCGGCATTTGTTTTTTTGTCCTACGATATATGATTGTAACTTTTCCGTCTTTACCCACAAGACGTATTGCAGCCCTTGCCACATCCATTGCAGTATTCCCTCCGCCAATGATTACAACGTTTTTGCCAATCTTTACTTTTTGACCTGCTTTAAGGTTAAACAAAAAATTCAGAGGGTCTAATACTCCTGACAATTCATCTATTTGAATGTCCAACTTCCGTGTTTCCTGTGCACCGGCCGCTATATAAACAAATTGATTGCTTTTCCTGAGTTCTTCAAATTTGAGTTTATCAACAGGATGGTTATAATGAATTTCAATTCCTGTTTCATTAATTCTGGCAAGGTCTTTTTGGAATGCTTCTTTGTTCAGTCTGAAGGAGGGAATAGCACCGGCAGCCATACCTCCGGGCTGATCTTTGCTTTCATACACATTCACTTTAAAACCCGCCTTTCGCAAAATATATCCACAGGTTAATCCTGAAAGTCCTGCACCGATTATTGCAACAGAAATATTATTATCATTCGGTTTCTGGTATTTATTGTCATTCTGCTTCTTATCAGCCATTTCAGCTACAAATCTCTTTATATCACGAATTTGCAATGGCTCATCATAATTGATTCTTGTACATTTTAGCTGGCAGGGATGATCACACACCATTCCCGTTACGTTAGGAAAGGGGTTGGTTCTTAAAATAGCATCAAAAGCCAGATCATATTTACTTTGTGCTGTGTAGTACATATAATCCGGAATATCCTGGTTTGTCGGGCAGGTGTCGATACAAGGGGCGTAAATACAATCAAAACTGTTAAGCTCCCTGTTTGTTTTAATGTCTGGCTCAATGAAGTTCGTCTTTTTATAACGCTCACTTGCCAATGTTTCCAGGGCATATTGCTCAAGATTTTCAATTATTGCTTCTGTTGGCCATTTACTTCCATTGCTTTTTGATAAAACAAATTGTTCAACTGATTTTGCATTTTCTGTGGCAAAAGCAGCCCTGAGGTTTTCAATGTATTGATTAAGTCTGCCATAACCTCCAGGTTTCAGAATGTCTGTACATACAGTCACAGGATATAAACCGCAGGCAAGAATATCAGAGATATTAAATACATCGGCACCACCGGAAAAAGAGATATCAAGAGTGCCGCTAAAATCGGTTTGAAGTTTTTTAGCAAGATTTATTGAGATGGGGTGGAGAGCTCTTCCACTCATATACATCATATTTTCCTTTGCAGGGAAAACATTTTTGTGATTCTGACTTTCAAGAGTGTTTGTAAGTTTCAAACTAAAATGGAGATTATGATCTTTAGCTTTGTTTGAAAGATTGGATATGATTTTTTTGGCCTCATCATACTTAAGGTCATGTTCAAAGGCACTATCCGGAACTTGCGTGTCAAATCCGGAATTTGAAATAACACTTTGTAATTGTTCCTTTCCAAGAAGTGTTGGATTAAGCTTTATGGTTGTGTGTAGCTTTTTTTCGGTAAGCAGGTATTGTCCGATTTTTTCAATTTCATCAGGTGGACAGCCATGCATTGTTGACAATGTAATATTGTCCGAGAGTTTTGAAGCTATTTTTAATTCTTTAGCACGAGGATAAATATCCTTTATTGAATCAATTTTTCGTTTTAGCTCATCAGAGGCATTCTCCATTTTATTAAAGAAAAACTGCACATTATCTTTCAGAATACCTTCATAATCATAACCGACACTCATATTAAAAATAAATCCCGGTTCGGTTAAAGAGCCAATGTTAAGTTTATCTTTTAAAATATGAATAAGAATCCAGGCATTTAAATATTGATCAAACGACTGATTTACTTTTAGTTCCTGCGACCATTCACAGTTATATCCTTCATCCTGCATATCAATACAGGGCTTTGAAACTTCAAGTTCATCGAGAGTCTGGATAGTTTTTAGTTCAAAATATCTTGCACCAGTTAACCAGGCTGCAACAATGTTTTGGGCAAGCTGTGTATGTGGGCCTGCCGCCACTCCTATGGGTGATTCGAGAAGCTGACCGTAACGGAACGTCCTGAAAGCATCATTCTCCTTTGGCCTGAAGAAAAGCTCTTCTGGAATTCCTAAAATCTCTCTTTTACTGTCAAATTGACTAATTATAATCTTAGTTAACCGATTTAAGGATATGATTGAAAAATTATCTGTCATTCTTCTAACTTTAAAACCTAACAAGTCTTAAGGACTTGTTAGGTTTGTATGGGAAAATCAATATATATACATCAATTACATTTTAATGAATTTTTTAGTTCTATTCTGTTTTTCGTCAGTCCATTTGATAAAATATGTTCCCCCTGGCAAAGATGAAACATCCAACCGGAAGAGCATTTCATTCTTCGACAGATTTTCTTTTAAAACTATCTGGCCTAACATATTATGAATTGTAATCAGGCTTTTTTCTTGATTATTTTCAGAAAATAATACATTTATTGAATTTTTTGCGGGATTTGGATAAACTGTGAAATTGCTTGCAATATGTTCTTCAATACCATAGACATCCCTGTTTCCGGTTGCATACCATACACCCCATTTCCCATAATTAATCAGTCCGGATGCATCTCCCGAAGGTAATATCTTATTTGATTGTAAGCCAATCTGGCCAATTACTTCAATGCCAGTGTTATCCTCGGTATTAAAAATCAGAATATTATCAGCTTTGGAATAATTGGGATAACCGAGTACGGAATTCTCAAAAATAACACCGACATCTCCTGTTTCTAAATTCCCTGCCATTACTGCAAGGTCGTCAGAATTAGTATCGTAATAGTCAAAAGCTATGATATAGGGCGAATTCTTTGACAGGCTTGGATTACCAACACTGACACCTTCTGGAAGATTTGAAAACACCTTTTCGATTTTTCCATCTCCCCAGCTATCTGAACCATTATTCCACACCCTGATTATTCCCATATCCCAATAATCAATATCCTGACCTGATGAATTTTCCATTTTATTGTAAGCATCATAAATAATATACTGACCTGTATAATCCCATTCAATAGCATCTGCATAAAGCACATTTTCGGTTATCACGCCTGGAGTAAAAGTTGGATTATATAAATGATATTTAGCCCATTGTTGTAAACCGAAATCATAAACCCAAATTGCAGAATCTACCCATGTTGAAACAACAGCCACTCTGTTTCCATCTTTGCTAACAGCAATATTGTCATAATTTGCATCCTCAGCCAGAAAACCTTCCTCGTATGTACCGAGATCAATGTATTTGATTTTCTTTTGGGGGGTAACAAAAACAGCAATAGAACCATTATCAACAATGCTGGGCTTTTGTTGCAGGGCTGTTGTCGAGATTGCAGTAAAATCAGTTGCTTCGGTATTTGAAATATACAAAGTGTTAGGGTCAGCACTGTTAACATCTACTGAAAGAATATAATCTTGTCCGGGATTTAATTCCAGATCACCCTGTCCGGGGGTTCCTCCACCGCCTTCACCGATTCCTACTTCTGTAAAGGCATTTTTTACTGCGTCGGTTTCTGCTGAAGAGGCTCCAAAAATATCAGTAGAAGCCTGAACAAAGGCAACACGTGCATCAACAAACTGAGAGGACTTCACAAGATAATCAGTCATCGATTTATACCAGATTTTCTCTGCTTTATCTTTTCCCATTTCATTTGCAAATTTATAATAGGCAAAATTCATTATACCACTGTTAATATGTACACCACCATTATCTTGTTGTCCAGTATATTTTTCGCTTACATGTGCCGGTTGGTAGCAAGGATCGTTTAAGGATGAGCCTCCGTTATGAGGATTCGACATATCCCTCAGGTGTCCGGTAGGATAGTAATTTGTATTTATTATAATGTCTTCACCGAGAAACCAATCATCACGGTCAACCATTGTGCCCGAAATGTCAGCCATTGATTCATTCAATGCTCCCGATTCGTCCTGATATTCCAGATTACAAGTGTTCTGAATTACACCATGTCCCATTTCGTGTGCTCCCACATCCAAAGCTCCTGCCAGCGGACTAAAGATATTTCCGCCATTACCGTAGAACATTGCCTGTCCGTTCCAGAATGCATTTTCCATACTTGAACCGTCTTCATTGGCTATATTACAGATAGAAATGATAGTGCCTCCCTGACCGTTAATAGAATTTCTGTTGTGTGTCCCAAGATAGTATTCATAAGTTTCTCCAGCATTGAAATGGGCAGAAACAGCTTCGGGATGATTATTCCAGGAGTTTCCAGAAGAAGTAAAATGAGTCAGATTCATATTATTACCTGTAGATGAGTTATTTGCATTAATAGTCCAAATTGCACCTACCGGATTATCAGGTAATTGTGATTGCCCTCCGTCATACATTGGGCGCGATGCATCAATTAGAAAATAATTCCCGCCAATCTGATATGTGTGAATAGTCTGGGTTTCTCCATTCAGGTCAGTAGCCTGTGCAGTAGCTGGTCCGTCACTACATGTGTTATTGTAATAATTCAATATATCACCTGTTTTGGCATCAACAAAATACTCAAACCGCCTTAGGTGGTTAGGGCGAATGGTTAAATGCCATGTAAGCCTGATATAATTGGATTCAAACTCCGGATGATAAAGAACTAATTCAGAAATAACTTCATCAAAATCAATTAAAGACTGTTCAAAAGCAGAGGGTTCAATAAAAGGTGTTGTAATATTGCTTTTTGCTATTTCAAAAGCCTGTTCCGTACTAATCGTCGGAGTCAGGTCTTCGATGTCAGGAGTTGGAAAATACTCTCCATTGAATTTTACCATCAGGCCATCTTTTCCGTGAACAAATACCTGGCCTCTATAGACTTTTATATTGTTATAATATTGTTGTAATTTGATATGAGTTAATCCATAATCATCATTATGAATATTTATGGTTTTAAATTCTGTGGCAGGTTCCTGAATTCCAATCATCTCTTTAATATTGTCAAGGTATTGAAATGCAGCTTCCTTAATGCTTGTTTTAGTATTTAGAGTAAATGCGATATCATTTTTTTTGTTGCCCTCCAGGAAAATTAATTGCCCCTTTTTATTGAATTTTAGATTTTGATAAATCTGATTGTTTTCAACGGTCATTGGCAGAAATGGAATGGAATGGTATGTTGCTGTAGATAGGGGTAATGTGGGATTGTTTTTTGCCGGTAGAGGGGTCAGCTCATTAAGCCCGATTGAAGACTTTGCTGTAGCTGTTTTTGCTTTTTCATTAAAAGGATTTTGTTTTTGAGCATGTAACGACATACCCGCCAGAACAATAAGGCCGATTAACAGGGAAAGAAAAATGTTTTTCATAATACTGCTTTTTATTGATTATTAATTAATTGAATCAGACTTTCGTAATAAGCTTTTGCTTCTGCCGGCGGATTTGAATTTCCATCCCATATAATCCTATGTGTTACCGAATCATTTTCAAACCCTACAAAGTAGGACATGTTTCCGGGTACAGAAAAAGCTAGCGTATCCAGTCCGTCATTTAGAAACTGACTGAAAAAT
>JAOZLR010000307.1 GCA_029934735.1 Bacteroidales bacterium | reverse complement strand
TTTTCGTAATTAATTAAGCTGTTTTATTTCTAAAAATTGTAATTTAGCGCTCGGTTATCCTAATATGGTTATTGAGAATTATATAAGCAAATTATTATACAAGCACGATTGTGTTACTCTGCCGGGTTTAGGCGGATTTGTAACTAATTATGCACCTGCAAAAATTCATTCTGTCAACCATACATTTTATCCTCCGTCAAAAACCATTCTTTTTAATTCCAAACTTACAAGTGATGATGGGTTGCTTATTCATGAAATTTCGATTTCTGAAAAGATACCTTACGAACAGGCAAAAATTGATGTTTTGGAATTTGTTGATAATTGCAAGATGCAAATTGAAGATAACGGATTTGTAAAACTCCTGAAGATTGGGACAATAACAAAAAACAGAGAGGGTAGTCTTTTGTTTGAGCCTGTCACAACAGTTAATTATCTTGAAAAGGCATACGGACTGGCAACTTTCGTTTCTCCTCCAATTGCCCGCAAGCCACTGCATCGAAGACTTGAACAAAAATTCACCGATAGAAAGCCGGTTCCATACGAAGAGCGTAAAAAACGAAAGGCTGCTTACGCATATCTTGCAATAATTCCGGTTATCCTGATTATCGGCTGGCTTATTTTTAATACTAACTTTCGAAATAAAGATGTTCAACAGAGTGGAATATTTCCTGCAGCAGAACAGTTTTCTTCTGACAATCAAAATCCAAATGGGACTATAGCAAAGAATTCTGAGCTGAATACTTCTGATTCGGACATAATTTCAGGTGGTGATATTACTAATACCGAACCATCGGCTGAATCGGTATTTGAACCGCCGAAACCTGTATATTATATTATTGGAGGTGCTTTTCAGTATGAAGATAACGCAAAAAGATTTACAGCCACATTGCGTTCCAAAGGCTATAATGCAAAGCAGGCAGGGTTGAGCAGACGGGGATTACATATTGTGAGCTACTTTGATTCATCTGACAAATCGGAAGCTATGATGAATCTGGCATTAATTCGTAAAAATGATAACCCTTCTGCATGGTTGCTTAAAAAATAAACTGAAAACGAGCCTGCCGTGTCAAAAGATAAACTAAAAAGATTTGCCGAGAACCTTACTTTTCCTAACTTTTTTCAACCGACCATTGAAGAGGCAATGCAGGGATTTCATCTAAAAGGGAAATGGAATAAAGATTTTTTCGGGAACGATAATCCTATTGTCCTTGAGCTTGGATGTGGAAAAGGAGAATATACTGTCGCTCTTGCCCACAAATATCCCAAAAAGAACTACATCGGAATTGACATAAAAGGAGCCAGAATGTGGCGTGGATGTAAAACAGCCATTGAAGAAAAGATGACAAACGTTGCATTCATCAGAACACGTATTGACCTTATTCTTAATTTTTTTGACAAAAGCGAAATCGGTGAAATATGGATAACTTTTCCTGATCCACAACCAAGAATGAAGCAGGTGAAAAAGAGGCTTACTTCCCCACGCTTTATTGAGAGATATGAGCAGATACTGATTCCCAAAGGTATTATCCACCTGAAGTCCGACAATACTGAGATATATAATTTCACCCTTTCGACTATTGAAAATGATGGCCATCATTTACTTTTTCAGACTAACGATCTTTACAATTCAGGATTTGAAGGAGATGCCGTTGAAGTACAAACTTTTTATGAAAATATGTTCCTTAAGGAAAATGAGGCAATTAAGTATATTCAGTTCAGGCTTGGATAGCTATCACGGCAATTTCTCAAAAACAGGGATTTTTCAAATTGCGATATAAAATAATAACTAATTTTGCCCTGCTTTAATACAATGAACTTTGTGAACAATTTTAGAAGGTTCGTTTTTATACATTATATAATATGTCAGTAATAAGAATTACGAAAGAATTCACGTTTGAAATGGCACATGCCCTCCTTGGGTATGATGGTTCTTGCCGTTTTGTTCATGGACATTCATACGGGTTTTCAGTAACCGTTAAAGGAGAGCCGGTTGACGACGTTAGTAATCCAAAACTTGGAATGGTGATAGACTTTGGGGATCTGAAAAAAATTGTCAGAGAAACTATTGTTAATAAGTTTGATCATGCGCTTGTTCTGAATAGTAAAACTCCGCATGATTTGTTAAAGGGTTCAAATGAAATGTTCGATAAAATGATTTTTGTAGATTATCAACCAACGAGTGAGAATCTGGTTGTTGATTTTGCCGAAAGGATCAGAGAGAGATTGCCGGATGGGGTTAGTTTGCATAGTCTGAAGTTACGAGAGACTGCAACGTCGTATGCAGAGTGGTTTGCTGGTGAGAATCTATGATAATTTATTAAAAGCTTCAGCTATTACATCATTGTATATACTTCCAAAGTTAATTATGCACCAGGCTTCAAGAAGAATCACCTCATCACGTTTCAGCCATTTAACTGACTTCATTAATTCTTTTTTAAACAGATACTTATTAAAACTAACCTTTTGCAGGATTGTCTTTGTGTATTTCAGCATAATATGTACTTTTTAAATCAATTTGGTGTTTATATATAAAACCAATTTACATTTGTAACGTAGAAAAAAAGAAAAGCTTGCATCAGAATGTGAAATTTAACAAATAATTAACCGAATTTAAAAGATTTTAACATATTTAGCTGTGTAAAATGTGATGGAATTTAGAAGTGTGTATAAATTAGGTTTTACTCACTTTTTAATGTTAAAAAATTGCTAAAATTCTATGTTTTTAACAAAATAAATCCTTTACCTTTGGCGCGATTTTATAAATCATAAACTATGACTACCAAAAAGAAAAGTGTGGTAGATTTGGAAAATGTAGTAGTACGGTTTGCTGGCGATTCCGGTGACGGGATGCAGCTTACAGGTGCACTATTTTCAGATGCTGCCGCTGTAGCGGGAAATGATTTTGCAACATTTCCTGATTATCCTTCTGAGATCAGGGCCCCACAAGGCACTGTTGCAGGAGTCTCAGGTTTTCAAATCCACTTCGGTCAGAAGAACATCTACACCTCTGGTGATCTTGCAGATGTTCTGGTTGCAATGAACCCTGCCCCGTTAAAGAAGAATATTGAGTGGGTAAAGCCCGGCGGGACTATCATTGTTGATACGGATACATTTACCGAAAAGGCTTTGATTAAAGCAGGGTATGAAACTAATCCGTTAACTGATGGAAGCCTAAGCGACTATAATCTCATTAAGGCACCTATCAGTACTTTAACAAAAAATGCTGCTGCTGAGCTGGGTCTTGATAATAAGATGGTATTAAAGAGCAGGAATATGTTTGCCCTTGGGGTAATGTTCTTTATTTTTCATCGTGATTTTAAGTCGGCTGACGAGTATTTTGAAAAGAAATTTAAAGCCAATCCGCTTGTGGTTAAATCGAACAAGATGGTTATGCGTGCCGGTTATAATTATGCCGACACCATTGAAGCTTTGAACAGGGTTACATATAATGTTGAGCCGGCATCCCTGAAAAAGGGCAAATACCGGAATATAACAGGTAATCTTGCAACAGCCTGGGGATTACTTGCTGCTTCTGAGAAGTCAGGAAGACCATTATTTCTTGGTTCATACCCAATAACTCCGGCTACAGATATATTGCAGGAGCTGGCAAAGCATAAATCTCTTGGTGCTAAGGCTTTTCAAGCTGAAGATGAGATTGCAGGAGTTGTTTCTTCTATAGGAGCGAGTTTTGCAGGATCAATGGCTGTTACTACAACATCAGGACCTGGGTTATCACTAAAAAGTGAAGCTATCGGCCTTGCTGTTATGACAGAATTACCTCTAGTTATTGTGGATGTTCAGCGCGGTGGCCCTTC
>JAOZLR010000306.1 GCA_029934735.1 Bacteroidales bacterium | reverse complement strand
CTTACCTCCTGAATACTCAACAGTTTTATCAGGCTTCGATTCGGCTTCCATCTCCACACCATGATTTTTCTCAACCCAAACAATATTAAAGATTCTACGTTTTAACATTCCCGGAAATTTGCCCAACCTCTCTCCTATTGTCAGTTGTTGTTTCAACTCATTCCAATCAATATTTATTGTGGCATAAATCCCTTTTTCGTAGTTATAATTATCATTCTCATCTTCATACAAAACAAATGACGCATCTGCACCGGAATAAATTCTAAGTTCGATAGGGTCAGCCTGTTTTTCGGTAGCATATTGCAGTTTTGGTCCCATAGGCACAATGGAGCCTTCCTTTACAAACAAAGGCATAATGTCCAAAGGTGTTTCACGGCTAATTGTTTTCCCGCCTTCAAATTTCTCTCCTGTCCAAAAATCAAACCAGCCGATTCCGGCAGGCAGGTAAACATCAACTGATCTTATTTTTTTCTCATCATTGTCTCCGATTGGGTTTAACAAATAATACTGTTCTTCAGTAACGGGAGATACCATAAGTGATGAGCCAAACATATATTGATTGTCAATACCGTAAGTTGCTATATCATTGGGAAAGTCCATTGGCAAACCGCGCATTATTGTATAACCATCATTAGTAACTTTCCAGGCTATTGAGTAGATATAGGGCATCAACCTGTACCTCAAATTGTCAAATTTCAACAGACTTTTGTAAAATGGGCTCTCCTTATCTCCAAATTGCCACACTTCTCTTGGCGTGTTGGTTCCGTGTGAGCGAAAAATCGGAGAAAACGCCCCAAACTGAAACCAGCGCAAATAAAACTCACGATAGGCTGGGTCAGTGCATCCCTCCGGGTACATTCCAGGACCATCATCCACTTCGTGGCCTTTTACAAAGAAAGCGCCTATATCTGTTGTCCAGTATGGAATACCTGCCATGCAAAAATTGATCCCGGCAGAAATCTGCTTACGAAAGACATTCCAGTTAGCATTGATATCTCCTGACCAGGTTACGGCTGCATTTCTCTGCTGACCGGCAAACCCCGAACGCGTCAAAATCAATAATCTCTTTCCCTCAACATCTTTACGAAAATTCTGATATGCACCGTCTGTGGTCATCAGCGAATATGTGTTCATATACTTTGCCATAGGCCCCAATGCTGTTTGTCCGAAAGATTTAATATTTTCCTCCGACACTTCAAAAGTGTGCTGGTCACCAAGTTCAGGCTCTGTGCCATCCATCCATAAAGCATCAACACCTTTATCAATAAGCCCCTCCTTAACATACTTCCAGTAAATGTTTCTGGCTTCTTCACTGTATGTGTCATACAGATAACCAGAGCTCCAGTGCTCAGGCTTATATGTTAATCCTTTACTTTTCAACTCTTTATAAATATCCGTTTCAGGGCCCAAAGCAGGCCATATTGATATCATATAGTGCATATTATACTTTTCGTGAATCTCTTTAATTGTTTCTTCAGGTTTGGGATATGTTGAAGGGTCAAACTTCATTGAGCTCCATTGCTTTTTAGCACTCTGCCAGGTATGACCTGCATCATCCTTATCATAATCAGCCCAGTAACACCAGTCCTGAACAATGTTGTCAATTGGTATTTCCTCTAAACGGTATCTTTTCACTACACTCAGTAAATCATCAGCATCAACATACCTCTCCTTACTTTGCCAATATCCGAAAGCCCACTTTCCAAACATTGGGGCTGTTCCTGTAAGCTCCCTGTAGCCTGCAATAACATCATCCATATTATCACCATAAACAAAATAATAATCAATCCTGTCTGCTATTTCAGACCAGAACTCAGCACCGGTAGCATTATCCTTAAAAACTGTTTTTGAATAGTTATCCCAAAGGATACCATAATTACGGGTTGATATCAGAAATGGATTTGCAGCCACAGTATTGGTCTGCACTAAAGTAACTTTACGGTCTCTATAGTTCATAATATCATCCTGATGTTGCCCCAGCCCAAAAATCCCCTCATCAGGTGCTAACTGCCATTTTTGAGAAATCTGATAGACAGGTTCATCACAATAATACCGCTTATTCAGATATCTGCTTTTCTCGGCCAAAATCTGGTTTCCACTCCTGTCAGAAAATTGGATAAGCCCGCTTTTCTTATTTATTATGACTTTTAGTCTGCCGGTAATAAGCTCAATATCATTTTCATTTGAGTTTACCTGAAAAGGGACAGGTATAAACTCTTTGTTGACAATCAGACTTTCACTTTTTGACATTTCATCTTTAGGAGAATAAATAACCTCCACAATCCTGTCGGACCAGACTTTAACTTCAAGATAGCCTCTATCATAAGTAATCCGAACACCACTTTCCGTTTCTTTAAATGAATTATCTTCGGGTTGAAAAGAACAAAAGATGAATCCAGAAATTAAGATTGATGAGATACGGGATATTGTAAATATTTTCATCTGTTTATAATTTTGTAATTAGCTGATATTTATTTTTTTAGGTTTTGGCATAATTTTCGGCTACGCCATCGAAAATTTCGCCAAAACTATCTTTTTTTTACTTTTTACCACGGGCTGAAGCCCGTGGCTACTAATATTGAACTCCTACGGAGTTCATCTTTCTAATTATCTATCTGTCCTATTGTGCCTTTATGGCTACCAACATACTGATTCAATAAATTTTCAAGATACTCCTGCTTACCGCTATTTAGTTCCGGCTCTCTCTGAGATTTTACCCAGGCATCTAACTCTTCAAAACCCACCTCACCATTCATAATTTTTAATCCGATATCTCTATCGTAGGAAAAGTATCTGTTTTTCAAAAGCCTATCAATCTTCCTATCTTCTCTGATCTTATCCGCAATTAACAGTCCTTTGGCGAAAGTATCCATTGAGCCGATATGCGCATAAAAAAGGTCTTCAGAATCAACGGAGCCTCTCCTTAGCTTGGCATCAAAGTTAAATCCACCAGTACCCAGGCCTCCCTGATTTAGCACAACCAACATTGTTAGGGTGGCATCATAGATATTTGTTAAAAATTGATCTGTATCCCAACCCAGTAGCGAATCACCGGTATTTGCATCTATACTTCCCAATTCCCCTGCTGCCGAGGCTACTGTTAGTTCATGCTGAAACGTATGTCCGGCAAGTGTTGCATGGTTGGCCTCAATATTCAATTTAAAATCATCAATCAAATCAAATTCTCTCAGGAAGTTCAGGATTGTTGCCGAGTCAAAATCATATTGGTGTTTTGTAGGCTCCTTAGGTTTGGGTTCTATCAGCAAAGTCCCTTTAAATCCTATTTTCTTTTTATAATCAACAGCCATTTGGAAAAATTGCGCCAATTGTTCCTGCTCACGCTTAAAATCAGTATTCAAAAGTGTTTCATAACCCTCGCGGCCTCCCCAAAATACATAATTTTCGCCTCCCAGTTCCATTGTTACATCCATTGCATTTTTAACCTGTGCGGCAGCATAGGCAAATACGTGGGCATCAGGATTGCTACCTGCCCCGTGCATATATCTCGGATTGGAAAAAAGGTTTGCTGTACCCCATAACGGTTTCACACCCGTAATCTCCTGCAACTGCTTTGCTTTAGCAGCTATCTTCCATAAGTTATCGCAACTTTCAGAAAAGGTATCGCCTTCAGGCGCAATATCCCTGTCGTGAAAGCAATAGTACTTTACTCCCAATTTTGTAAAGAATTCAAAAGCAGCATCAAGAGTATTTTCAGCTATTTCCATTTTATCCATTCCAACAGACCATGGTCGTCTAAAACTTGCATTTCCAAACATATCACTTCCCTCCCCTTTCAGGCTATGCCAATATGCAACAGCAAACCT
>JAOZLR010000305.1 GCA_029934735.1 Bacteroidales bacterium | reverse complement strand
CCGGATATTACAATTTGAACATTATGAATGGTAGTACAATAAGCGCTGAATACGGAATATTCGAATATATGGCTTCAGCAGGTATTAATCTTATGGAAAATGCTATTGTTGATACAGAGCATCCGTTTGATAATTGCTTATTCAGAAATGGAACTACCGGAGGGAGGCTTCTTACAGTTAATTCAGCTCAGACATTTACTGTTGACAATGCTGTTTTCCCAACTAATACATGGGGAGGCGCTTACAACGTATATAAAAGTATAAATTCAGGAACTGTGAACTTTAATAATGCAAGCGGTGGATTTCAGGGAGAATCTTATGACTATGACCCGAACAATCGTATCAATTGGACTGTTCCAAGCTTCGACCTTGATATAACTGTGTTCCTCGAAGGGCCGTTTAATACAGCAACATTAAAAATGAATACCGACCTGAACGGGATTATTCCCAACAACCATCCATATCATCCAACATTGCCCTATTTTGGCAATTTAATGCCTGACTGGTATTATACCGGAAGTGAAAGCACTCCAACCCCTAATGTTTTTGTGGTTGATTGGGTGTTGGTGGAAATAAGAGATGCCACAAGTGCTGCCACAGCAGGCTCAGGTACTGTAATTGCACAACAGGCTGCATTTGTATTAAACACAGGTAAAATTGTAGATATCGATGGCGTCAGTTTGCTAAATTTCACAGCAACTATTAACGATGGCCTTTATGTTGTTATCTGGCACAAAAACCATCTCGGAGTAATCTCAGCTAATGCACTATCAGAATCAGGTGGTGTTTATACTTACAATTTTTCAACAGATCCAGGACAGGCCTGTGGCGGCACTTCCGCTCAGAAAAACCTTGGAGGAACCGGCACCTGGGGTATGATGGCTGGCGATGGCAATGGAGATGGTTATGTGTCAATATCTGATATAAATGATGTATGGAACGAACAAGCCGGAGAAGCCGGATACAGGCCAGCCGATTATAACCTCGACGGGCAACTCAATAATAGAGATAAAAATGATGTTTGGTTTGAAAATCTGTTAAAATCATCTCAAATACCGGGTAGTAAAAAAACAGAATAATGTTCTTTCAAATATCTACCAAAATATAGTCAAATTAATCAAAAATACAATATTAATAAGTTCATAACATATTTTTTAAAAATAGCTTATAGAAAAAAAGACAAAAAACTTGACAACAATACACAATAGTTGTATATTTGCTGACTCCAAAGCATTGGAATTGTAAATAGCAATAAATTCATTATTATTAATTTAAAACTATTCTTATGAGAAACATTATTACATTTTTCACAATTCTGATAATGAGTTTATCATTATCGGTTATTAATGCACAAAGCATTTCAAAACAGGCAACCATTGTTCCAATGGCAGGCCACGACACTTCAATTGAATTAAAAAACATCACTCCTCACATACCGTCCGGCAATCCTGAGTATATTGAAAATGAGCAGGAATGGGGTGAGGACCCTTTTGGCAAGAACTTCTCGCAACCGCCTGCAAATGATCCTGTTGTGCAAAGCATGAAAGGTGCAAAAGGCACAAAAGGTGCTGCAATAAACTTTGCCGGACTTAACAACAGTGATAATGGTTCAATACTTCATGCACCACCTGATACGGATGGTGATATTGGCCCAAATCATTATTTTCAGACAACAAATACATCATTTGAAATTTTTGACAGGGATGGAAATTCTCTGTATGGACCTGCAGGGGTTACAACTATATTTGATGGTTTTCCCGGACAATGGACAGGATTAAAAGTAACTGATCCTGTGGTTCTGTATGATGAACAAGCCGACAGATGGTTCTTCTCAACTTTTACAAGAGAAACCGGATCAACATCCGGGGATTATTATATCCTTATTGCTGTTTCCCAAACTGCTGACCCGACAGGCAGCTATTACAGATATGGTTATGGAGTTAGTGCAATGCCCGATTATGCAAAATGGGCTGTTTGGCCTAATGGATATTTTATGGGTGCTAATGTTCATTCGGGTTATGACAACTTTGCTTTTGACAGAAGTCAGATGCTCTTGGGTAATGGTGCCGGAGGACTTCAAGTTGACAATGGTGACAGACCTAATTACAGCAGTAGTTTTCAGGCAGTTCTTCCGGCTGATTGTGACGGGACTTTTCCACCAAGTTCAACTCCGGCATATTTTGTTACAATAAATGATGATGCCTGGCCTAATAATTCAACCGACAAGCTGATGATTTGGGAGTTTTCTGTTAACTGGTCACCAATTGGAGGAAACTGGGCTTTGGTACAATCAATCAATACAGCAGCTTTCGATACTTATTTTACCGGTGGCTTTCATGACAATATCGAACAACCGGGTACAACACAAAAATTAGATGCCATTACCCAGGTTTTAATGAACAGAGTACAATACAGGTATATTGGCGGACAAGGCAGAATAGTTTGTAACCATACAGTTGATGTTAGTACTGATCACGCAGGAATAAGATGGTATGAACTAAGAAAAACAGGAAGCAACCCCTGGACGAAATATCAGGAAAGCACTTATGCTCCTGATGCCGATAACAGGTGGATGGGAAGTATTGCAATGAATGAAAACGGAGATATTGCACTTGGATACACCGTTTCAGGAAGCTCAACTTACCCGTCAATAAGATTTACAGGACGAAATTATGGTGATGCGTTAAGTTCAATGACTATAATGGAGCAGTCAATTCAGACCGGGGCACATTCTCAAACAACAGGTTCAAGATGGGGTGACTATTCATCAATGCGTACAGATCCAAATGACGGCCAAACATTTTGGTACACAAGTGAATATGTAGAAAGCTCTTCGGGTTGGTATCCCTGGGCCACACGAATTGCAGCATTCAGTTTCAACTCATATTGTGCTGCTTCAGGAACAAGTTGCGGCAGTTCAGATGAATATATATCAAGAGTTGAATTTGGTAGTATTGACAATAACACCGGCTGTGACTATTACACAGATTATTCAACAACCCAGATAAATGAAATACCTATAAATGCAGCAGAGACAATAACAGTTACTAATGGTCATCCCTGGAGTGCGGATCAATGCGGTATCTGGGTTGACTGGAATAATGATGATGATTTTGATGATGCAGGAGAGGAGATAACGGTTTCAGGTTCTCCCGGCAATGGTCCATATACGGCATTAATTAATCCTCCGGGTAGCGTTTCTGTTGGGAATAAATATACAATGCGCGTAAAAATTGTATATAATACACCCCCATCACCTTGTGGAACTACTTCATTTGGTGAGGTTGAAGATTACGGAACAGAAATAGGTGCCTTTGCAACAACCAATACATGGATTGGAGGAGTTAGTGACGACTGGCACACTGCAGGAAACTGGTCATTAGGTACCATTCCTACATCTGATGTAAGTGTTACAATACCTTCAGGAACTCCACACCAACCAACCATTGGCACCGGAACATCTTCCCAATATGCATATTGTAATAATTTGACAATACAATCAGGTGCGGTTTTAACCCAAACAGGAACAAATCTATACAGAAGTTTTTTCCATGTTAATGGTGATTTTAATTCTGATGCAGGAACGTTCAGTCAAGTTTCGGATTATGCCTTTTTGTATTTCAATGGCTCTTCAGGCACTTCGTGGGATGACGACGGTGAAGATGATACTTATACGATGGTGAGGGTTGAAAAGTCCGGAGTAAGCACATTAATGATGTGGCAAAATATGACAGTACAGGATTTTGAGATCAGGGAAGGAAATTTTCAGATTGACGCAACATGGACTCTAACAGTTACAGGCAATGCAACTAATGCATTTCAGGT
>JAOZLR010000304.1 GCA_029934735.1 Bacteroidales bacterium | reverse complement strand
TTTTTGCCGGACTTTTTTATTGAATACTCCTGAAACCTTTTCTGTTATTTGAAGTAAAAAAGTAGTTACGGTATGCAATACATTGACATCTTTTTAAAACTATGTATAGAATTTAATAATCATATAAAAATTAATTATTATGAAAAAGGTTTATTCAATTATTCTATTTGTATTATTTGCTTTTGTAAGTAATGCACAGGTAACAATCTGGGCTGAAGATTTCAGTTATTCAGATGGAACAACTACCGGGCAGGGTATTCCTCCAATAACAACCTGGACCGCCGATGGTGAAGCTACAAACAACGGAGGAAATGTCTTAGGATATACTGAAGTTAAAAATAATCTTCTTGAAGGCAAGCGTACCGTAAAATCAAATGGTAATTCACCCTGGGCTAAAGAGTATTGGTCAATTAACTCCGGCGATCCAATTAAAATTGTAGGGTATAATGATGTTTCAGTCTATATTGACCTTGCCTCAATGGGGACAGAAGCTGGAGACTATATGCAGGTGCAGTATAGTCTTGACGGCGGTACCTGGATTGATTTTCCGGGTACTCCGGTTACAGGCGATTTTGGAAGTTCAAGTGTGACAGTTTCAGGCTTGAACAGCAATATTCTTTTGTTACAGATTCGGATGCACAATGACGAAGATGATGATTACTATACTGCAGATAATATTGTTGTTACAGGATACTCACCCCCAAAAACGGATTTTTATGCTGTTCCTTCAACAGCTTCCATTAATCAGACGGTTTATTGTTACGATGCTTCCACAGACAGCCCTTCAAGCTGGTTATGGTCTTTTTCCGGACCCGGGAATGCTACATTTGTTAATGGAACCAATTCTAATTCCCAGAATCCCGAAGTTCAGTTCGATACTTACGGACAATATACAGTATCTCTTGTTACAAATACAGGAAATGAGACAAAAATTAATTACATAAAGATCGTTAATATGTACTATATGGGTAATGGTTCTGAAACATTATGTTCGGGACTGTTTTATGATTCTGGAGGCCCTGATAGCGATTACTCAAATAATGAAGATTATGTAATGACATTTTATCCGGCTACATCAGGTGCAATGCTTGAAATAATTTTTACAATGTTTGATGTCCAACCTAAAACCGGGAATTCGGTAAAAGATTATTTTCAAATTTTTGATGGTGAAAACACTTCTGCCCCTCAAATGGGAGGTGATTATTCGGGAACTAATTCACCGGGGTTAGTAACTGCAACCAATCCTGCTGGAGCAATAACATTTAGATTTCATTCAAATAATAATAATACAAGACCTGGCTGGGCAGCAGAGATATCTTGTATTTTGCCACCCCCCTCAAATGATGATTGTGCTAATGCAGCTGCAATTAACGAGGTTGTCAATATGCCATTCACAACAAATGGTGCAACAGCAAGCGGACAATTTCCCGGGTGTGGCACCAATATTGATCCGGTTGATATCTGGTATGCATATACTGCTACTATTAGTGGAGATGCCACTATTGACCTTTGTGGTAGTGGGTTTGATACTCGTCTGGCTGTTTGGAATGTCTGTGGTGGGAGTTTAATTACTTGTAACGATGATTCTTGTAATTATCAATCAATAGTTGGATTACCTGTTACAGTGGGAACTACATATTTTATTCAGATAGGGGGATATAATGATGATACCGGAGACGGAGATCTGACTATTTATGTTGCAGGTGAAGATCAAAATGCACTCGAGTTTGATGGCAGTAACGATTATGTAAGTATAGGAAATACTATTGATATTAATACCCAAGGTCATTACCCAAACAGAACAATAGAAGCTTGGTTCTATGCTGCAGATATTAATAAAACAACTAAGCAGGTTATTTGGGAAGAAGGTGGAATCTCTAGAGGCTTTAATATTTATATTGATAATGGGACTCTATATGCAGGAGCTTGGAATGACCAAACTTTATGGGCCGGAACCTGGCTGTCAACACCTTTAATTTCTTCTCAAAGATGGCATCACATCACATTAAGGCTTAGAAATGGTAATGATTATATTGAAGCTGATAAATTGAAATGTTATCTCGACGGGATTGAATTTGGATCAGGTTCTGCTTCACAAGTTTATGCACACAATGGTAATATAAACATTGCAATGAATAACAGCACAAGGTTCCATGATGGGAATGATGCAGGACCTGATGCATATTTTGAAGGCAAAATAGATGAAGTAAGAATATGGAACGAAGCAAGATCTGTTGACGATATCCATACAAATATGCATCGTGAATTACCATTTCCTGGTTCTGAAGTAAACCTTGGAGCATACTACAAGTTTAATCATAGCATCGGTACTACATTACAAGATGATTCAAGAAATGGCAATTACGGAGTATTAAATAATATGAATAATGCTAATTGGGTTACCTCAACTGCTCCCATTCCTTATTACACCGTACAAGATGGAAACTGGTCAGCAGATTTAAGCTGGGATATTGGCCAAATGCATCCGGTAAACGACTGGGTAAGGGTAATCATTAATCATAACATAATCCAGGGTCAGGATCAAGGACTTTATGATCTTGTTATTAACAGCAGTGGTTCTTTGACAATAAATCCGGGATATGGACTGTTAATGGCTGGAAATATTGCTAATTATGCAGGGACATCAGGACTTATATTGGAAGCTGATGCAACTGGAATGGCTTCGCTTGTCCACGAAAGTCAGGGAATTGAGGCTATTGTTGAGCAACACTTCTCACCAAATGCCTGGCATTTGGTTTCAGCTCCTGTAACAAGTGCTCTGTCAGGACTATATACGGGAATATATTTGTATTCTTGGTCTGAGGCTGATTCCGCTTTTACTAATATTGTATCTACAACCTATCCTATTGTATCAACTCACGGATATTATGCCTGGTCGAGTACCAGCGCAGCAGATGTGCAGTTTGAAGGAATTCTTAATTCTGGTGATCTTCCGGTTTCCTGGTTAACATATACCCCTCAGGGTTATTCAGGACAAGACGGATGGAATCTTGTAGGTAATCCATATCCTTCAGGTTTGAAGTGGGATAATACCTGGTCGCAAACAAACCTTGACCCAACTGTTTATGTTAATGATTTTGCAGGTTCTGGGAATTGGATTTTTTATAATTATAATTCTACTACAGGTAATACTCTGCCAGGAGGAGAAATTCCTCCGACCCAGGGGTTCTATGTAGTGGCAAATGCTGCTTCACCATCAATGATTATCCCAAATAGTGCAAGGGTTCATACCGATAACGATTTCTATAAAGATAGTGAAATAAATAAAGATATATTTACCATTAAGATCACAGGGGATGCAAATAGCTACTATGATAAGATAACCATAGGAATTAATAGCGATGCAACTGATAATTTCGATAGTCAGTTTGATGTGTATAAACTTATGGGGCTTGAAGAAGCTCCTCAACTATATACCTATAGAGAGGAAGACAAATTAGCAGTTGACCAATTTTCTGAATTTTCAGGAAACAAATTAATACCTCTTGGAATAAAAACAGGCGTTCCGGCAGAATACACTTTCCATATTGAGAATCTGGAATATTTCAATCAGGATATTGAGGTTTATCTGGAAGATAAAGTTAATGGCACTTTGATAAACGTGAGAGAAAATCCAGAATATACATTCAGCACAGAAGACGGGACTGATGAATCAAGATTTGTCCTACATCTCAAAGCCGGTTCTGTTGGTACAGATGAAAACATCGTTCAGAATGAAATAAATATTTATTCTTATGATAAAATTGTATATGTCCATACACCAACTGACTTTAGAGGTTATGTCACTGTAATAAATATGATGGGTCAGGA
>JAOZLR010000303.1 GCA_029934735.1 Bacteroidales bacterium | reverse complement strand
AGACCGTTTTATTTAGTCCGGCAGCAATATACTTTTTCAAAAACATGGAAGCGCGCCTGTTGGGTAGCACAATGCAGATTTCATTCAATCTATCTCCATAGTTTTTAATTATATATTCCGCTGTTTTTTTAAGAAAAGGTTCCATTTATTACAATTTATCATAATTTTATTATTTCCCCCAATAGGCACAAGGCCGTGCACCTCATCACCCTATCTCTCCTTCGCCCTATCGCCCCTCGCCCTTCTCTCGGCCTCTTCCAAACTCTTCGGCTTCCCTATATCTAGCCACAGGGAATCGCTGTGATCAAATCCTACAATTTTATTATTTTTTGCAAGTCTAAGATACTCGTCAATAATATAAAACTTCTCTTTATCATCCACAAAATCAAAGAAAGCAGGATCAATAATATGAATTCCACTAAAGGCGTATCTATTAGTTTCTCTTCCTGAGATTGCTATCTTAACCTCCCCTGTTTTCACATTTGTCCATCCACACAATTCAAAAGTTGATTTATCGAGCAACAGATATCTTGATGTTTCACGCTTTCGGACTGCAAGTGTCACCAATGCCTTTCTCTCATTATGAAACTTCATCATTTCCTTCAAATTCATATCTGTGATTATATCCACATTATGAACAAGGAACGGTTTTCCATCATCAAAAAACCAGGAAGCTTTTCTCAATCCTCCACCCGTATCAAGAAGTTCATCACGCTCATTGGAAATATTAATCCTGATATTAAAGTTATTCTTTAGATTCAGGAACTCAATAATCTGATTAGCAAAATGATGAACATTTATTATTATCTCATCAAATCCTGATTCTATAAGATTTGTGATAACAATTTCCAGCAAGGGTCTTCCAGCAATCTCAATGAGAGCCTTCGGCTTTTTATCTGTAAAAGGCCTCATCCTTGTTCCCAAACCAGCTGCAAGTATCATTGCTTTCATAGTATTATATTTTCATGAGACAAGTCGTGACTTGTCTTTACCAAACTTTTTTTTATATAGCTCATTTTACTTCATAAGCCCCAATATCCACACCGCCACCTTTTGGCACAGAATTACCATCCTTATCAAACTTCAATCCCACATCTGTTCCTTTATCAATACAGGGAGATGTTGCTTTCAGGTGGAAATCGCCTGCTTCGGCATTAATAAACTGAGGATCGGAAAAAACTGAATTTCTCTCATTTTCTCGTTTTGTTTCCCAATAGCAGTTATAATAAGAATCTGTTGCGTATGAAGGTGCTTCACTTCCATAAAAAATACAATTTTTAACAATTGATTTTCCTTTTATTGACGCCTTACACTGATAAAATACATTGTTAAAAACTATTACGCTATTATCTACACTATATATTCCCAAAGGTAAATCAATAAAAATGTTATAGTATACAAATGCTTTGCCGTGACAATATATTCCTTGTAGTTCGCCTAAAAACTTGTTACCTCTTATTATTACGGAATCATTATTTCCAAAAAACAAACAAGCTCCACCGTCACCTTCTGAATCAGGGCTTTTTAAAATATTATTCTCAATAATTCCATAAGCCGGATTACCGGTATGTATAAAGCAGAACTTATTTCCTGTACCCGACCTGTCAAGGTAATTATTTCTGACAACAAAACCACCACTCTTTTTTGATAGTTGTATGCAGTCTCCGGGAGCATCATTCTCAGTATGTCCTGAATGAAACCACTTTTGATTTACTTCAAAAATCCTGTTATTAATAATCTTTAAGTCTCTCCAGCTTTCAGCAAAAATTCCATCATCCTCAGTAAGATGTATCCGGCAGTTTTTTACAGTTGCATCAGAACCATACATAAACCTCAAACCCCAAGATGTATTTGAGAAATCACAACTTTCTATTATTATTTCATTCTCCTCTTCTGTGTCATATTTTCCAAAAAATCTGACACAAGAAACTGGTGTTGCAACTCCTTTGCTATTGGTATCTCCCTGAATTTTAAGATTCCGTAATGTAATTGCCATACTATTCTTAAAATCAAATACATGAGCACTACAAAAAGCCCTAATTTCGGGACTATCTCCATCACCGTAAGATGAAAAGAGTATATTTCTTCCCTCTTTTAACAGAAAACCTTTTTTAGCATAATAAACAGTCCCACACCTCTGCAAAAACACTTTCCCATTCATATAGCTCGTATCTGTCCAATGAAGGTCATTCCATGAATTAAACGGGTGTTCAATTGTTCCGTTTTCACTGGCATTGCCGGAAATTGATGGATTAATATAAACCGTATCCTGCGAAAATGACTGAAATACTAAAAACGAGCCAAGTAAAATCAGGGCAAGCTCTATTTTTATGTTGTTAAAATTCACCATTCCCCAATAACTTTGTGGGTCAAAATCACATTAATATCATATTTATTTTTCAGATGTTCATAAAGATTTTCGGAGCTGTATACTGAACGGTGCTGTCCGCCAGTACAACCAAAGTTCACCATTAAGTGTCCGAATCCTCTTTCGATATAATTATCAACAGATTGATCAATGATTTCATACACATTATTTAAAAATTTCAAAACCTCAGGTTCATTTTTCAGGAAATCAATTACAGGTTTATCTTTACCTGTAATACTCTTGTACTGCTCATATCTTCCGGGATTTGGTAATGCTCTGCAATCAAAGATAAAACCTCCACCATTCCCGCTTTTATCCTCAGGAATTTCTTTCTTGAATGAAAAGCTGTTTATCTCAACTGTCAAAATATTACTCGACTTTCTCTTTTGTTTGAATCTATCCTGCCGGGTAATCTCATTCAAACATTTTGTAAGCTCCGGAGTATCAACCGGAATACTTACATTTTCTATAAGCCACTTCAGATTCTCAACAGCATATTCTATACTTTCAACAAAATGGGGCTTTCTTTCAAAATAGCCTCTGTATCCATAAGCTCCAAGAACCTGCAATGTCCTGATAAGAACAAATCCGTAATAATATTCAACAAACTCTTTATCATTAACTTTGATATATTCTTTCAAATTACTAATATAAAAATTCAGCAAATCTTCTCTTAGGCTTTGAGGCAACCTTGCTTTTGCCTGAAAAAGCATCGAAGCGAGGTCGTACTGTAGAGGTCCTTCCCTCCCACCCTGGTAATCAATAAAAAAGGGCTTATCATCATAAATCATAACATTGCGCGCCTGAAAGTCGCGGAACATAAAATAATCAGAATCGGCACCTTCAAGATAATTCATCAGTTTATTAAAATCATCTTCTAACTTCTGCTCGTGAAATGAGATATCTGCCAATTTCAGAAAATAGTATTTAAAATAATTCAAGTCCCACTGCATTGACTGCCTGTCGAAAGCAGCACGCGGATAACAGACAGAATAGTCCAAATTTTTTGAAGCAACAACCTGAAATTTGAGAAGCTCTTCCAACGATTGCTCATACAGTTTAATAATGTTATCCGGTATCCCCTTCATTCTGCCCACACCTGTCAATAAAGAGAATAATGTTGTATCTCCTAAATCCTGTAAAAGATAAATCCCTTCTTCCGCATTCTTAGCAAATATCTCAGGAACATTAAGCCCATTTTTCAAAAAGTGATCTGTGAAATAAAAAAAGGCATCATTCTCTTTTAAATCAGGGTTGAAAGCAGCAATTACCTGCTTTTTCACTCCTTTGATTCTGAAATATTTACGAATTGAACCGGACTCTGGAAGAGCTTTAAAATAAACTGGTTCCTCCCCTGCCAAGTCTGTAAAAAGTTGTTTTATCTTGTCCTTCATAATATCTTCAAAATTACTATTGGAATCAATATTTGAACAATAATCAATGTTTTTTGTTGATAATCCTCAAAAAT
>JAOZLR010000302.1 GCA_029934735.1 Bacteroidales bacterium | reverse complement strand
AACTCGTCAGTTTTCCGGTAGTTTAAAATTCTTGTACATAATATATTTGTGATGTACTTTTAATTAGTGTTTGTCCATAATGTCTCCTGAAACTTCGGGATTGCTCTTGTCTGAAAAACCAGTCATCCGTCAGCTGACGGAGTAAACTCCTGATTTTTAACCCAACTTGGCTCTCTTATCCCAAAAAGCAGAAAAATTATGCTTATTTCATACCTTTAAAAATTCTAAACATCATATACTCAGGTATTTAGTATTTTCAAGGACGTTTGTAGTGATGTACGGTGTTTAGTTTTATTGAAAATCATTCATATTTTTGTCGAATAATAGAGAAGTGGTGAAAAAATACATAAAAAAATATGTAGTGTAGCACTATTTTAGTAACAATTTGATTATTAGCATATATTTTTTGAATACAGCCAAGTTGGGTTAAGACTTCGAAAGCCTTGTTAGCGAACATTATGAACTAAACACCGACTTTATTGACGAACTAATTAGAATCTGTCTTTAAAGTCGATAGTTTTAATTAATATGGATAACACAGCCCCGAAGTGGGCGAAAGCAATAGCCCGGGGTGAAGCCCCGGGAATGGTGATGAACAGCAAGTTAGCGTTCCATGTAAAAAAGCTAAATTAAAAGTAAAAAATATTATGGAACGCAATTTGATAAAACCCCAATATTAAAGACAGAAACTAATTAAGTATTATGTTAAGAAACTTATCATTTGAAGAAAAGTATAATGCAATAGGCAAAAAAGAATCTACATACGAGGGTGTCTTTATTACTGCGGTTGCCACTACCGGTATATTTTGCAGGCCTTCATGCCGGGCAAAAAAGCCAAAAGTTGAAAATGTAATTTTTTATGATACTCCTCAACAAGCCATTCAAAATGGTTTTAGACCTTGTAAAATATGCAAGCCTATGGACCTGGAAGGAGAAGCACCTGGCTATATCAAAAATATTATTCATGAATTACAAGTGGATCCTTACCTTAGAATCAAGGATTTTGATTTAAGACAAAGAGGAATAGAACCAGGTCAACTGAGAATATGGTTTAAGAAGCATCATAATATGACATTTCATTCCTATCAAAGAATGCTTAGAATTAATAAAGCATATAATCAAATAAAAGGCAGAAATTCGTTAACTAATACAGCATTTGGTTCAGGGTATGAGTCTTTTAGTGGATTTAATGAAGGATGTAAGAAAATATTTGGGACAGCTCCAAAAAATATTAAAGAAAAAAATGTTATTAATATAATTCGGTTCCCTGTTAAATTAGGTGCAATGTTTGCCTGTGCAACAAATAAAGGGATTTGTTTGCTGGAATTTACAGATAGACGAATGTTAGAAACGGAGTTTCAGGACTTATGCAAAAGATTAGATGCAGTGATCCTCCCAGGTAAAAATAAATATCTTGATCTGGTACAAATACAAGTATTAGAGTATTTTGAAGGAAAAAGAAAAGATTTCACAATACCTTTACATACTCCCGGAACTGAATTTCAACAATCTGTTTGGAAAGTATTACAACAGATTCCGTATGGAGAAACCTGGTCTTATAAGGAGCAGGCAATTAAATTGAAAAAGCCTAAAGCCGTCAGGGCTGTTGCAACTGCCAATGGATATAACCGGATTGCTTTTATTATACCTTGTCATAGGGTAATTGGGAGTAATGGAGATTTGACAGGATATGGAGGAGGGCTTGGAAGAAAAAGATGGTTACTACAACTTGAAAGTAAAAATTCCGGAAAAGCTATACAAGAAGAAATAGTATTTGAGTAAGACAATGCTTAGGTT
This sequence comes from Bacteroidales bacterium, assembly GCA_029934735.1. Taxonomy (GTDB): domain Bacteria; phylum Bacteroidota; class Bacteroidia; order Bacteroidales; family JAADJA01; genus JAADJA01. The sequence continues at coordinate 2,039 of JAOZLR010000302.1, read as the reverse complement.
AAAGTCAAGGCAAGAAGTGCAAAATTACATAGTTAAAAATATGTCAAAATGATTGCAAAGACCTCAACTCCACCTGTATTATGCTGTTATTTTTAGCTCAATTAGAGCAAAGGGGGATAATGTTTATTCATAAGTTTTGATTTGCTTCAAAGCTATAAATATAAAAGGTTGTAGAGCATCAGAGCAACCATTTTGTCCATTAAGCCAGTTTTATTAATTCATTTGCATTTCTCAAAATTCCGAATTTGTTTATTAAAATCCCTCCAGACATCCCTAAATCTTCTAAGACTTTTGATTTGATGACTTAGATTCTTATTCCAGGCCAATTCAAATGTTTTTTTCTTTCCAATGACCTTCTCTTTAAATCTTGATGGATCATGCCCCTTATGTTTAGCTTTACGTTGAAATTCATAAAAAACATCCTGCAACTCAACCCCTTCGGTGTTTGTTATGTATTCAAAATCATATAAATCCCTTGGGATAGTTCTACCCATCAAAGCAGCCATTTTCTCAATAACAATTTCTTCTAGGCCATAATTCTGTATGGCAATTTCGTTTTCTTCTGCAAGGTCTGAGTATTGATTTAGCATATTTCTTTTTTCGATATCAAATTCAAGTTTTTCTCCTCTGGAAATATCCGTTTTTACATGATCACCTTTCCCTCCCAACGGACCAACATACTCAATAAAGAATTTAATATTGTCTGATTCATGAATCTCTTTTGAATCCTCAGGTATTGAGAGATCAATATTCGCAGCTTCTTTTATTTCAGCAAATGTTTTGGCAAATGCGCTGTATATTTCATCATTCAATATCTTTTGCTCAATATCCGGATTAAGTGTAAAATCTATGTCTTCAGAGAATCGATAATCCTCAATATGGATTTTCCTGATGCATGTTCCTCCCTTGAATATTAATGCATCTTTCAATATATCATTGTTATAAATTCCCCATAATATCCAAGATATTATATAATCCTTTTCAATTTGTTGATACCTTACACCATCTCTATTCGCTAAACTGCTTATTTCCTTTGGTTTGATCATGTGTATATTGAATTTTTAATAGTTGTAGTATCAATATTAATTTTCAGGCCAAATTTTGAATCTTTTTGTCCCTTGTCCGGACCTGTTGTATCTAATAAAGTGAAACTGGATCCAATTTTCTTTAACATTCCTTCATGATGTGCAGTCCATTCAATACCTGCCAAATCACAAAGGAACAAGTATCTTTTTATTGCGGCCTGGCTTTCATTTTGATTAAGATAACCCAATAATTTCTGAAGGTCAATCTTCTTTCTTGTTTCATATATGGCTTTCCCAACTTCAACTATGCCACCACATAAATCAGGCCTTGTTACAGTATCAACAATTGTCTTTTCCAGGTCACTAACCATTACTTTATCATGCTGATTTATCCATAGATTTTTACATCCAAAAAATCTTGTTTTAGTATGAGTTACAAATTGAAAATTAATACCTCGAATATTTCTTATTGAAGGTTTTACTTGAATTTTTGTTACAATGATTTCTTTTAAACTTGGTTGTGTTATTAATCCATGAATTTGCATTGCTGAATAATAACCAATATAGTATTCCTTATCCTTCATTAAATACTTTGCAACAAGATGCCAATCGGGAATATAGTTATCAGCATCAGCACTTGCCGGAACAATGTGATATAGATTTCGACTTAATTTGATTAACAATCCCTTTTTTATCATTCTGCTAAGGACTTTCGCAATATATATCTTATCCATGTCCGGGTATTTATCCTGAACATCTTTATAAGTAAAACAGTCCTGGTCATTAGCAGAAAATCTTTTTATTATATCCCAACTAAGCTCATTTCTCATCATACAGGTATTTAATATCTAGTTATTCTATGTATTATGGTAATACAAAGATAATTAATATCCGTAATATGGCAACTAATATCTCTATATTATATATTAAATGGTAATACAGATATAATGAATAATTGTTTTAGCAATATTGAAATTAAATATTAGGGAAGGTGGGATTCATGATAAAATTTAT
>JAOZLR010000301.1 GCA_029934735.1 Bacteroidales bacterium | reverse complement strand
ATAAATACCTGCGTCATAGGAAGACAGGTCAATGCCTGATGAGGATCGAACATTTATGATCCTTTCTCCCATATCGTTATAAACCTCAATAGATAAATCCTTTTGAAGTTACAAACTTAAACAAAATCACACATAAGCATAAGATTTCATCATGGATTATTATTCCACAATAGTCTCAACCTCTTGTAAAATTTCAGCCGAATTCTTACCAGCACTTATGAAATATTTACCGGGTCTTACAAGGTATTTCTGTTTTTCTATATCCCAGCGGGCAAAGGTTTTAACCGGAATTTTCAGCTCCACTTTCCCTGATTCTCCCTTTTTCAGAAACAACCTTTTAAAGCCAACAAACACTTTTATGGGATCATCCTTGCCAGGAGCTGCGTTCCTTGCATAAATCTGTATTACCTCTTCACCATCCATATCACCTGCGTTCTTTGCGCTAACAACAATCACAATAGTGTCTTCGTTGCTATATCGCTTTCTGTCAGAAGCTATCTTTGTGTAAGAAAAATCGGAATAGCTTAATCCATATCCGAAAGGATAGAGAGGTTCACCATTGAAATATTTGTAGGTACGGCCATCCATATTATAATCCTCAAACGGAGGAAGATCGACTGTTGATTTGTAAAATGTCACAGGCAGCCGTCCTGAAGGACTAACATTCCCGAAGATGATATCCGCAACTGCATTACCCCCCTCCTCACCCGGATACCAGGCAAACAGAATAGCATCGGCAAGATCGGCGACCTCTCCAAGAGCAATTGCGCTACCGCCGGTAACGACCACAATCAAGGGTTTGTCATTTATCTTTTTGCGCATCTTTTTCACATATTCAATCTGATTGGCTGGCAACTCTATCTTCATCCTGTCACCGCCATCAGGATTAAGCATAGCATCACCCTGTTCACCTTCAAAAAGTGAGTTTATACCGATGCATACAACTGTGGCATCAGCCCGGTTTGCCTGCCAGAATCCAGTCATTATAGTGTCATTATGAAACATAAAACCCTGGTTATACTCAACCGTTGTGCCGATGCCTGCTCTGCCTATTATCCCTTCAAGGATTGTGACCATTTTTTTGGAAAATCCATTATAGTTCCCAAGAAGAGTTGTGATATCTGCAGCAGTGGGCCCCACTACAAGCATAGTACTCAAGGTGTCGGGATTAATGGGAAGTATATTATTTCTATTTTTTAGCAAGACAACCGCCTTTGTAGCTGTTTCGAGAGCCAGTTTTCTGTGTATGTCACTATCAACAACATCTGCCGGTATTTTTGAAAAGGGAACCATTTCTTCCGGATCGAACAGACCGAGCTTGAATCTTGTTCTTAAAAGCGGTTTTAAATCCTTTTCAACAAGACTTTCGTCAATTAATCCTGAATCAACCGCAGCTGGCAAATATTTATACAGATAACCACAGTTTAAATTAACTCCTGCTTTAGCAGCCATAGCCGTAGCCTGCACCTTATCAGTAACCAGCTTATGCCTGGCCCATATATCATCAAGCGCCCAGCAATCGGAAACAATGTGGCCTGTGAAACCCCACTCTTTTTTCAGAATAGTATCAAGGAGATAGCTGCTTCCACAACAAGGTTTGTCGTAGGTTCTGTTATAGGCACACATCACAGATTCAACACCTGCCTTAACAAGAGCCTCAAAACCCGGAAGATATGTCTCTCTGAAATCCCGCTCGGAAGGCAAAGCGTTAAATCTGTGCCTTAAAATCTCAGGCCCGCTATGAACCACATAATGTTTGGCACAGGCTGATGCTTTGAGATATTTAGGATCGTTGCCCTGAAGTCCTTTCACAAAAGCCACACCGATTAGGGATGTTAAATACGGGTCTTCACCATAGGTCTCCTGCCCACGTCCCCAACGCGGATCGCGAAAGATATTGATATTAGGTGTCCAAAATGACAAGCCTGAATATTGCGACCTGTTTCCCTTTTTTACAGCAAGGTGATGTTTAGCACGTGCTTCATCCGAAATGGCATCTGCAACTCTAAAAATAAGCTCATCATCAAAAGTGGCAGCCAACCCAATTGCCTGGGGGAAGACGGTGGCCTCTCCAGCTCTTGCAACACCGTGAAGACATTCGTTCCACCAGTTATAAGCAGGAATACCAAGGTGTTCTATTGCAGGACTGTTATACAACATCAAAGAAGCTTTCTCTTCGAGTGTTAATCTTCCAATCAAATCATCAATACGTTTATCAACAGATAAAGCCGGGTTTTGAAACGGATAGTCCCAATCTTTCTTTTCAGTTTGTTGATTACAGGCGAACAACCAAATAAATATAAAAAGGAAAAACAGAAATCGGAAATTTATCATCAAGGATTTAAGTAAAGGGTATGTTTTTATCATATCTCAAGAGTTTTTAAATCAATTGAAAAAGTACCAAAAATTTGCAGTATGAATCAATCTCTTTTAAACTTATTCACAATATTTTGATCATACCTCCGGCTGGAATGCTTTCTCCAAATAGTATCAACAACCCAGATCGGTTCAATATTCTTCGATTCCCATTGATGAAGATCGGATAGCAGGTCGGCTACAATTTCGGGATACTGCTGAAAAAGGTCTGTCGTTTCGCTTATATCATTTTTAAGATCAAACAGCCATCGCTGTCCATATGGAGTTATGACAAGTTTCCAGTCTCCTTTGCGCACAGCCTTCCGGTAAACATTACGCCAAAACAGAATCTCGTGGGGTCTTTCAGAGTTTTCACCATTCAGAAAAGGAATTAAATTAACTCCGGGATATTCTCTGTCACGTGGCAAACTGCCATTTGCCACAGCAATAAATGTAGGAAGCAAATCGAGAGTGCTTACAGGATAATTATAAACAGTATCAGGTTTAATATGCTTCGGCCATTTCATTAAAAACGGAACACGAATACCACCTTCGAGAAATGTTCCCTTTGTGCCGCGCAGAGGGTCATTAAGTGATGCATTGTAAGGCATTGCTCCCCCGTTATCATTGGCAAATACAATTAATGTGTTATCGGTTAACCCAAGTTCGTCAAGCTTACGCAATACTTTTCCAATATTTTCATCCAGCGATGTTGTCATAGCAGCATTTTTCTTTCTTACACCTGTTCTGAAGTCAGCATCAAACACATTTATCAGGCTATCAGGAGCCTGCAAGGGAGTGTGTGGTGCATTAAAGGACAAATAGAGAAAGAAAGGCTCATCTTTGTGACGTTCAATAAAACCGACCGCCTCATTGCCAAAAGCATCAGTCAGATAAGGAAGGGAATCTTTTGTGATATCCTTATAATTGCATGCCAGAGATTTCAATGATTTGGGATAAAAATATTGGCTTCCACCACCGGGAATTCCGAAAAACTCATCAAAACCTCTGTTATGTGGCAAAAAATGAGGCTCTGAACCCAAATGCCACTTCCCAATTATTCCTGTTGCGTATCCGTTTTGTTTCATTAGATCGGCAATTGTTAATTCACTCAGCGGCAGACCTCTGACCGAATCCGGAACATTTGGATCGGGTTTACCAGGAAGGTTTGTATATTGTCCAAATCGTTGTGGATACCTACCTGTCATAAGTCCTGCGCGAGAAGGACTACAAACAGAAGCAGTAACATATCCATTTGTAAACATTACACCTTCGCTTGCCAGTTTATCCAGATTAGGGGTACGGTATTTTGAATTTCCCTGAAAGCCGAAATCGGCATAACCCGCATCATCCGAGAAGAAAAGTATAATATTTGGTTTACGTTCTTTTTTACAACCTGTTACTGAAAACCCAGCAATCAGGACAATTAGAATCAAAATTGTAATGGAATTGTTTTTCATATATTAAAAATTTTATACTATAATCAT
>JAOZLR010000300.1:2142-3849 GCA_029934735.1 Bacteroidales bacterium | reverse complement strand
AAACAATCGGAATTTTGTCTATTTTTGCCGGTAAATAAGAATACTGAAAAACTAATGAACGAAAATCTGGATGCCACCGGCGATTATCTGACCAATACAGAGAAGGAGATTGAAAAGGTGTTACGGCCTGTTACTTTTGATGATTTTGCAGGGCAGAAAAAAGTTATCGAGAATCTTTCAGTCTTTGTTGAGGCGGCAAAACTCAGGGAAGAGTCGCTCGACCATGTTTTGCTTCACGGACCTCCGGGACTCGGCAAGACAACCCTTTCGCATATCATCGCAAATGAGCTGAATGTCGGAATAAAAATTTCTTCCGGGCCGGTACTTGATAAACCCGGTGACCTTGCCGGACTGCTTACTAATCTTGAGGAAAATGATGTTCTGTTTATTGATGAAATTCACAGGCTGAGTGCTGTTGTTGAGGAGTATCTGTACTCGGCAATGGAAGACTACAAGATTGACATTATGATCGAAAGCGGCCCCAATGCACGTAGTGTTCAGATAGTACTTGCACCATTTACCCTTATCGGAGCAACAACAAGATCGGGATTACTGACTGCACCTTTGAGATCAAGGTTTGGCATAAACTCCAGGCTGTCATATTACGATGCTGAAACACTCACAGGCATTGTCAAACGTTCGGCAATGATCCTAAAGGTGGAAATGGATGATGATGCTGCAATCGAAATAGCAAGACGAAGCCGCGGCACTCCGCGTATTGCTAACCTGCTACTTCGCAGGATTCGCGACTTTGCACAGATAAAAGGAACCGGAAAAATAAATCTGGATATTTCACATTATGGACTTTCGGCTCTTAATGTTGATAAACACGGCCTTGATGAGATGGACAATAAAATACTTTCGGCAATAATTGAAAAATTTAAAGGCGGGCCTGTCGGACTTACAACAATTGCAACCGCTGTCGGAGAAGACCCGGGAACAATTGAGGAGGTTTACGAACCTTTCCTTATCCAGGAAGGTTACCTGATGCGGACACCGAGAGGAAGAGAAGCTACCGAAGCTGCCTACAAGCATCTTGGGGTATTCAAGGCAAAAGATCAGGACAAGTTGTTTTAGTTTTGGATTTCAAATTAAATTAATGGAAGGAACATTAATAAATGCAGCAGCAGTTATTCTTGGGAGTATTGCAGGACTCCTGATTCATTCCAGGTTACCAAAGAAAATAATCCATATTGTTTTTCAGAGCATCGGTCTGTTCACCCTTTTTCTGGGAATAAATATGGCAACAAAAACATCTAATTTCCTGATAATGATTTTTAGCATTGTCATAGGCTCCATAATTGGTGAACTTCTTGATATTGATAAATCCGTTAACAAATTCGGTGATTGGATAAAGAAAAAAGTCAAATCGAAAAATGATAAATTCTCTGAAGGTTTTGTTACTTCATTTTTACTGTTTTGTATGGGCTCGATGACAATACTCGGAGCCTTTGAAGAGGGGCTTGGAGGAGAACCAAACCTGCTTCTTGCAAAATCGGTTCTTGATATGTTCTCATCAATAATTCTGTCGGCATCACTTGGTATTGGAGTTATCTTTTCTGTAATACCTCTTATTATTTTTCAGGGCGGGTTAACTTTGTTCGCCGGCTCTTTGACCAATTTTTTTACCGACCCCCTAATCAATGAGCTGACTGCTGTTGGCGGACTACTTCTTATCGGCCTCGGCATTAACATCCTTGAAATCAA
>JAOZLR010000300.1:0-2042 GCA_029934735.1 Bacteroidales bacterium | reverse complement strand
TGCATATTGGGTATCAGCAGGAAATTGACCCCAAGGCTGACAATGACACCTGCACCTGCTATCATATTAAGCTGTTTCAGGCTTCCGTTTGCTGTCAGCAGGGTTCCAAAAACATAGGATGTGGAAATGGCAATAAAGGCAAACATCAGCAGGCTGAATGCTTTCGCCGACTGGTGAATCCTTAGTGTGTAATCACCAACAGATTCCATATCGTTCTTCGGATACAACCAGCTCATTATATCAGTACTGTAAAAATATGAGCTAAAAGCAACAATGACACTAATAGTGAATAAGAGCGAAAAGGAGAGCCTGACCATTTTCTCAACTGATTCTTTCATCTTCAGCATCTTTGCGAAAATTGGCAAAAGCAGTACTGCAAACAAAAACGCTATCATATTTGTAGCATCAAGCAGTCTGTAAGCCTGGGCATATACTCCCGCTTGCTGTCTTCCTAGATCATCGGGTAAAAGTCTTTCAATCAAAACAGTATCAACTCTGTTATAAATCATCATCAAAAGAATAAGCAGTGCAAAAGGCAGGCTCTTTTTTATTATCATCACCAAAAACGGAAAGTTCCAGTTCAGCCTTCTAAATGAAGCTTTATGCATAACAATTGCAAGAGCTGTCAAAGCTGTCAGACCGTATGCCACAGTTTGTGCATAGACAAACCATTCGATTCTAAATTTTAATTCCGTCACATTTCCCCACAACAAAATGCTTATAAACAGTATCATCAACAGCCTGTCGAGAATTGAAAGCAAACTATCCGTTTTAAAAAGTAGCAATCCCGAAATATTTGAGCGCAGGTATAGAATAAACGAAAGCAGAAACTGATTTAAAACCACCCACGATAAAAGAATCAGTTGTGATTTGTCATATCCGATAAGAATCCCGACTCCAAAAGTGATAATAGCATAAACACCAGCAAGAATAAACCGCAAGATTATTATACCTGAAAAATGCTTATTGAGAAGATGGTTATTTTGCGCAATATTTCTATTATTAAAATTGGTTATCCCCATATCAAGGAGAATATTAAACAGAAAAGAAAAGTTAAGGATTGAAAAATAAAAACCATATTGCTCCGCTCCAACCACATTTTGCACCGACCTGTCAATACCCAAAACCCAGAATGGCTTAACCAAAAGATTAAGAAACATCAATAAGCCCAGGTTTGTAAGGAATTTTTTACGCATATCGGTTTAGTGCTTTCTGTAAAAATCTGTTAACAGCCTTAGTTCGTGTCAGGTATAAAAAAGAAGTTTTGTGTACTGTGTTTTTGCGAATCAAAATCGACAAGTACCCCTTCCTGAATAATTCTCACTTTGTATCCCAAATCTCTGATAAGTCTCAGGCAATTATCCCTGTTTTCGTTTTCCCAAAGTTCTGTGTATATCAAAGGTTTATTCTTCCCAATTAACTCTTTACCACCATCCAGAACAAAAAACTCAAAATTCTCAACATCCATTTTTATTGCAGTCACTCTCTTGCCGGCTTTCGTCAATTCCTTCAGATTATCCAGCTTCCTGACCGGAACTTCAAACTTCGTTCCTTCATTAAATTCTTCAATACTATCGTGAACCACATGACTAAGTCCCTGCATTTTCACCGAATCGACAACGGGCATCACCATTTCAACAGTCCCCTCTTCATTCCCAAGAGCAAAATTCATTACCCTCACATTTTTAAGATGAAAAAAATGGATAATACGTTGCAAAGCCTTCAAATTATTTGGCATTGGTTCAAAAGCAAAAGTCGTAGCATTATCCAGTTTACGGCAAAGGTAAGTGGTCATAATCCCAATGTTTGCACCTATATCGAGCACTATTCCTTCGTTGGGAATCAAATTCAGAAAGAAGAGAAAGTCCTTCTCATTTTTATTCCATCTCAGTGTATAAATCGTAAAAAGGGAGAAGATAAACAGATAGTTATCAAACCCTAAAATACGCTGAAGTGTTTTTTTTATTAATGCCTTCATTAATTTTTTCGGATATTTGCGGCAAAGTTATATTAATTCTTAACAGGTTTGTAAAACAAAACTG
>JAOZLR010000299.1:2731-3868 GCA_029934735.1 Bacteroidales bacterium | reverse complement strand
AGGGCAACAGGTTTAATAGCAGGGCCTGATAAGCCACCTGTTACAGTCGATAAAACCGACTTTCGTTTCTCCGCATCAACAGCAATTCCAAGGAGCGTGTTTATCAGAGAAACAGAATCGGCTCCGGCTCCCTCAACTCCTTTAGCAATCTCCGTAATATCAGTAACATTTGGAGAGAGCTTAACAATCAGCATTTTATTGTAAACTTCTCTGACTGCTTTTGTTACAGCTATTGCTGATGGACAGCTTGTCCCAAACAGCATTCCACCGGCTTTCACATTTGGGCAGGAGATATTCAATTCTAACGCAGGAATTGTGTCTATTTCATTTAATTTTTGGGCCACCTCAATATAATCCTCAACAGTAGAACCGTTTATATTGGGAATGATGTGAGTATCTAAATGCTTGATGCGGGGATAAATATTATCAATAAAATGGTCAACGCCCTTATTTTGTAGTCCGACAGCATTAAGCATGCCAGAAGCTGTTTCGGCCATCCGTGGGTAGTCATTACCTTCTCTCGGCTCCAGAGTCATTCCCTTAACGAACATTCCACCAAGCAGATTAAGATCGAAAAAATCATCAAACTCCTCGCCGTTCCCAAATGTCCCCGATGCAGTTGCCACGGGGTTCTTAAACTCAAGTCCGCTGATATTTATCCTCAGATCTACCATTTCAGATAATTTACGTTAAACACAGGGCCTTCCTTACAAACACGCTTATTCCCCTCAACCGTTTCCGTTATACAGCAAAGACATGCGCCAAATCCACAAGCCATCATATTCTCAAGAGAAACCTCACAATCAATTTCATTTTGCTTTGCAATCCTCCCAACCGCTTTCATCATAGCATCAGGGCCGCAGGAATAGATTCTATCGAAGGGAAGATTATCGGATCTAAAAACCGAATGGTCGGTAACAAAACCCTTCTCCCCCATCGAACCATCTTCAGTAGTGGAAAGCACCTCTCCAAACTCCGAGAAAAGAGCAGTCAGCAAAACATCCTTTTTGCTCTTTCCTCCAATCAGGAATGTTACATCATTACTATTTACCTTCAGATTTCTACCAAGTTGCACGAATGGAGCTATTCCGGAACCTCCGCCAACGATTAAAACCTTCTTTTTCGGTTCAGGCAGAG
>JAOZLR010000299.1:0-2631 GCA_029934735.1 Bacteroidales bacterium | reverse complement strand
GCTATTCCGGAACCTCCGCCAACGATTAAAACCTTCTTTTTCGGTTCAGGCAGAGTATATGAATTCCCCAGGGGATATATCATGCTTACTTTGTCGCCTCGCCTTACTTCTCCTAGTTTCTTTGTTCCCTTTCCTATAATTTTTATAAAAAAACTGATTATCCGATTCTTATAATCAACATCAAGAATTGAAAAGGGGCGGCGAAGGAAGACATCAGAACTGTTTTTAATTTGTATTTCGGCAAAATTTCCAGGCAAAACCGCAGGTATTTCAACAGGTGACCTGAGGCTGATAATGTAACTGTCGCTGACAGGGAAACGCACTTCAACAACTTCATGATCTTCAATGATTTTTGCCATTACTATAAAAGTACAAATAAAAATAAATTATTCCTCTTTTTGAGAATCTTCTTTATCTCCGATTGCTTTATCCTCTTTTGAAGCTTTTTCATCAACTGCCTCGTCAACAGGCTTATCTTCTTCCTCTTCAAACTCAAGCAGATTATGTTCCTGCAAGAGATTATACCACTGAATAACTTTTTTTATATCTGAAACATAAACATTTTCCTCATCATAGTTAGGAACAGCCTCAATAAAAAACGCTTTCAGCTCTTTGCCATCCGATTTATGTGAAATTGCTATCTCTCCATTCTGTTTGTCGAATATCTTCTTCAAAATATCCTTAAGAGGAAGATCTTCGTCTGTAGTAAAAATACTGATCTCCTCCAGAGAGCTGATACGCTCATGACTGAAAGCCGTAAGCCTTTTACCATCAAGAAGTGATTCAACAACTAATCCGTTTTTTGTCTGTGCCAGCATTTTATATAACCCCGGCCTACCTGTAATCGCTAATATTTTACTTAATTCCATCTTACCTTAATATAATTTGTGCGCAAAAATAGCTATTAAACAACACTTGTCAATTAAAACTTAATAACACCCGTATAATTTTCCGGCGAAAGTCTCTTCAACTCAATCTTTATCTCGTTAGAAATCTTCAATTTGTCAATAAATTTATGAATTGCATCTTTGTCAATTTTTTCATTCTTTCTTGTCAGCTCCTTGAGTTTTTCATAAGGCTTCGGGAAGCCTTCCCTACGAAGAATTGTCTGTATGGCCTCGCCAACAACAGCCCAGTTATCCTCCAAATCCTGTTTTATCCTGTCTTCATTCAGAATCAGTTTATTCAAACCTTTCATCAACGATTTATAAGCAAGCAAAGAGTGAGCAACAGGCACCCCAACATTTCTGGAAACTGTGGAATCAGTCAGGTCGCGCTGCAAGCGCGATACAGGCAACTTCTCAGCCATAAAACCAAACAATGCATTGGCAACTCCAAAATTACCTTCTGCATTTTCAAAATCTATGGGGTTCACCTTATGAGGCATTGTTGACGAGCCCACCTCTCCCTCTTTGATCTTTTGCTTGAAGTAACCCATTGAAATGTACGCCCATATATCACGCGAAAGGTCTGTAAGGATTGTATTAATCCGTCTCATTCCATCAAAATATGCAGCCATATCATCATAATGCTCAATCTGGGTTGTCACCTTTTGCCTTTCAAGTCCAATATTTTTCAGAAATTCATTTGCAAAACTTACCCAGTCAATTTCAGGATATGCAGCAAAATGTGCATTAAAGTTTCCGGTAGCCCCTCCAAATTTTGCAGAAAACGGAACTGCATTCAGCAATTTAATCTGCCGCTTAAGCCTGTCAACAAAAACATAGATTTCTTTACCAAGTGTCGTGGGTGAAGCAGGCTGTCCGTGGGTACGTGCAAGCATAGGCATATTTTTCCACTCTTTCGCCATTGCTGTCAGTTTATCCACAATCTTTGAAAGTTGAGGAGTTATAACCTCATCATAAGCCAGTTTCAGAGAATATGGAACTGCCGTATTGTTAATATCCTGAGATGTAAGGCCAAAGTGGATAAACTCCATAAAATCACCAAGGCCAAGCTTGTCGAACTTCTTTTTCAGATAATACTCAACAGCTTTGACATCGTGATTGGTCACATCCTCTATTTTCTTAACCTCATCGGCATCCTCAAAAGAAAAATCTCTGCTAATGGCCCTTACATCCTCAATCCTATCTTTATCAAAACCCTTAAGCTGAGGAAGTGGGAGTTCAACAAGAGCAATAAAATACTCCGTCTCCATAAAAATGCGATAGTTAATCAGGGCAGCTTCCGAAAAATAGTATGCGAGCCCTTCAACTTTTTTCCTGTACCTGCCGTCAATCGGCGAAATAGCACTTACTGTTGTTAGTTTCATAACTATAAAATTAATGTAGGTCAAAAGTAGAAAATATTAAAGTAGATCAGTAAAAAATGTGAGAAATTAATTTATATCACACCCTTCGGGATTTCGTGCAGAACAATAATATTTAAGGTTCTACTACCATTTTAGTGGGTAAATATTATTTTTCAGTCTATTTAAAATAACCTTATGATAATGCGAGAATGCTTCAATGCAAGAATGCTTGAATGTTTGGATTGTGCAAAGTAATGACAATGTGCTATTTACAACTTTGTTTTTTTTATTCTCGCATTGAAGCATTAAAGCATTTTAATAGTAGTTGTTTTATCATATTTTCTTGTTTTCCACTAAATTCGCAGTAGTGCCATATTTAA
>JAOZLR010000298.1 GCA_029934735.1 Bacteroidales bacterium | reverse complement strand
TTTATTCTCAGAATAGTTACTTTTGCGCCCGCAATGCAAAGAAATATTTTTCACCGGCTCAATACATTACGACCTGATAAGATTGATCAGCAAAGGCTGATTATTATCCTAAGCCTTATGATTGGTCTCACCAGCGGACTGGCTGCAGTTATGCTGAAAAATATTGTTCACTTTACAAACTATCACATCACAAAAGATTTTCATTTCGAGAAGGAGAACTTCCTCTACCTCGCCCTTCCACTGATTGGGCTGTTTCTTACTGTGCTTTATGTAAAATACTTTGTTAAGGATGATATCGGGCATGGAGTTAGCAAAATACTCTATTCCATTTCAAAAAAGCACGGAAATATTAAAAAGCACAACACATTCTCATCAATGATCGCCAGTACGCTGACAGTAGCCTTCGGTGGTTCTGTTGGACTTGAGGCTCCTATAGTTCTCACAGGCTCTGCGATTGGCTCTAATCTCGGGAAGGCCTTTCATCTCGGACATAGACCTTTGATGATTTTAATAGGAGCAGGTGCGGCAGGAGCTATTGCCGGTATTTTTAAAGCACCTATTGCTGCAGTGGTTTTTGCTATTGAGGTGCTAATGCTCGACCTTACACTTACTGCTCTTATTCCTTTACTTATTTCAGCAGTGGCCGGAGCAACAGTTGCTTTCTTCCTTTCGGGAAAAGGAGTGCTATTTTCATTTCATTTAATTGAGCCATTTCAGCTAAACGACATTCCTCTCTTCATTTTATTGGGACTTTTTACAGGCCTTGTCTCAGTCTATTTCACAAAAACAACGATTTTTATTGAATCGAAATTCAGGAGAATTGGAAATGCTTATACAAAAGTCCTGATTGGGGGAATATCGCTTGGTATCCTGATTTTCGTTTTCCCTCCGCTGTTCGGTGAGGGATATGAAGCGTTGCAGGAGATTTTAATAGGAGAAGGCAAAGATCTAATTAATGAGGGACTTTTCTATAGCCTGAAAGATAAAGCCTGGTTTTTCGGGTTGATAGTTTTTATGATTTTTATGTTTAAGGCTGTCGCGAGCGCTATAACATCAGGTAGTGGAGGAGTAGGTGGTATTTTTGCGCCATCGCTTTTTATTGGTGGTTTTGCCGGATATTTTCTGGCAATGATAATTAACCTGTTTCCATTTATTCAGGTTTCGGAAAGCAATTTTGCGCTGGTGGGAATGGCAGGAGTGATGTCGGGAGTAATGTTTGCCCCTTTGACAGGCATTTTCCTGATTGCAGAGATAACCGGCGGATATCAACTCCTCACACCACTAATCATAACATCCACAATATCATACCTTACCATAAAATATTTTATCCCGCACTCCATCTATTCAAAACGACTGGCAGAACGTGGTGAACTTATGACTCACCATAAGGACAAAGCTATGCTTTCGCTGATGATGGTTGGAGATATGATCGAAACAGACTTCACTCCTGTTGATGTGAATGCGACACTCGGTGATTTTGTGAAAGCTGTGCCTAAATCAAAACGCAATGTCTTTCCTATTGTTGATTCTGAAAATATTTTTTATGGTGTTATATTTATTAATGAGATTAGAGATATTATTTTTGAACAGGATTTTTACGACAAAACCTTTGTCAGAGATTTGATGTTTATGCCAAGATACATTGTCAGTCCTGATGATTCGATGGAAGATGTTGCCCAGAAATTTAGCGAATCTGATAAATATAATGTACCTGTCATAAAAAACGGCAAGTATCTCGGATTCATTTCAAGGGCAACTGTTTTTTCGAACTACAGGAAGCTTTTGAGGGAATTTTCAGAGGAATAATGTGCTTTTGTGTTTTAGTGGCTGATATTCTATATTTTATGCCACAAAAACACTAAACCCCACAAAATCAATATAAGAAGTGCAATCAAATTAAATTTAAGGTGTTATTGAATGAAAGATAAAAAAAGACCAATAATATATTCGCCTTTAGAGGAAAAAATCAACGTCATTTCTCATGCAATTGGGCTTATTTTAAGCATTATAGCCTTCGTGCTTTTGGTTATACGTGCGGTCGGATACGGAGATGCCATGCACATTGTAAGCTTTAGCATTTTTGGATTAAGTATGATTGCTCAATATGCAGCTTCCACTTTCTATCATAATGCCAAAGACCCTGTTGTAAGAAACCGATTGAGAATATTTGACCACGCAACAATTTATATTCTTATCGCGGGAACATATACTCCTTTCACACTGGTGACTTTGCAAGGTGTTACCGGTTGGGTGATCTTTGGAATATCGTGGGGGATTGCAATAGCAGGTGTAGTTCTGAAGATATTCTATACCGGAAAATACAATACTCTTTCGACAATAATGTATGTTCTAATGGGATGGATTATCATTTTTGCCATAAAACCATTGATAAACAACTTATCTCCAGATGGTATGTTTTGGCTTGCCTTAGGTGGAGGATTCTACACAGTAGGAGCAATCCTTTACAGCATTAAGAAAATTAAATTCAATCACGCTATCTTTCATATTTTTGTGTTGCTGGGCAGTATTTGTCATTTTATATCTGTCTATTTTTACGTATAAAACTAAATTTGCTGTGAGTGAGTATTTAAAATTTTAAAAACACAGATAAAAATTTACTCCTTAATGCAACAATTTACTCATTTATTTGTCAATATATTTAAGCTATCTCAAATACTGTAATTGTATAAATGAAACAAACTAAGACGATGATGAGTAGATTAAAAACAATTTTATTACTATTTGCCTTAATTTCCCTATCTCCGTATATTTTCTCACAACCTGATTATCTGTGGGCAAAGCAAGGCGGCAACACCTCCCTGACTGGTGGAAACATTCAGATTCAGAATACGGCAACAGGTAGTATTGCTGCCGGCGATTTCATTGAAACAGCGCATTTCGGAGATGAAGAAATAACCTCAAGCGGCTACTCCGACATTTTCATTGCAAAATTCAATGAATTGGGTGAAATAATGCAAATCAGAAGTTTTGGTAATGAAAATGAAGATCTGCTAAAATTCCTAAAAGTTGACAATCAGGGAAACATTATCATTTCAATGGTTTTTACAGACCTGATTACGATCGACGGAGTTGAATACATTGGCTTAGGAGGGCCTGATGTTTTAGTCATCAAATTTAATCCCGACTTTTCCACACAATGGGTTAAACATTATGGCACAGGTCTGACCGACTATGTAAAAGGAATGGGTATTGATGAAGACGGCAATATAATAGTTTACGGAAAATTTAAGAATGAAATTGTTTTTGATGATATCACGGTTTTATCAGCGGGTTCAACTGATATGTATGTTGTAAAATATGCATCCGACGGAAATGTCATTTTTGCTTTTAGTGAAGGTGGCTTATCATACGAAGATGCAAGTTCACTTGCTGTGGTACCAAATGGTGACTTTTTTATTTCAGGGACTTTTTATGGCGAAACAATAATAAACGGTCAAACAATAACAACCGAAAATCCAACAGGATTGTTCCTCGCAAAATACTCTTCATCAAATGAATTTCAATGGTTGCAACAGGTGGATGGGAGCAACCTGATACCATCTGTGTTTCTTGCCGCAAATACTGACGGCAGCGTCTATATCTCAGGTGGCTTTCAGGGAGATATTTCTTTTGGCTCGATTTCATTATCAACCGAAGAATTTGATGCAGACATCTATGTGACCAAGTATAGTCCTGAAGGTGAAGCTTTATGGGCCGGCCAGGGACATAGCGATGCCGGAGATATTTCTACAGCTATAAGCTCCGACATTGGCGGAAATGTCTATCTTGCAGGATACTATTTAAGCACAATTAATTTTAACGGAGTTATACTCAACTATACCTTGTGCTGAGGTTCGGCTGAGATCTTTGTTGTACGATATA
>JAOZLR010000297.1 GCA_029934735.1 Bacteroidales bacterium | reverse complement strand
GGGAAACTTGACATAATTTACTATCTTTGCCGATACCGGATTATTCAAATTACCTTTCAATGGCTAAACACAACATTCTCGGGAAAAAAGGTGAAGATATTGCTGCAAGATTTCTTGCGGGCAAAGGCTATCGTATTATTGAGCGCAACTGGCGCACAGGAAGGGATGAAATTGATATTATAGCTTATGTTGACAAAACTCTTGTAATAGTTGAAGTCAAAACCCGTAGTACTGACTTTTTTGGAGAACCAGAAGAAGCTGTGACCGAGCGAAAACAAAAATTTCTTGTCAGGGCTGCCGACAAATATGTTAATCAAAAAGAGATAGATTCTGAAATCAGATTTGATATAATCTCAATAATTATAGAGCAGGGCAAAGAGACAATAAAACACATTGAAGATGCCTTTTACCCAACTATTTACGAGTGAAAGACAAGCAGCGGAACATTTGAATGAAACAACATCTGACGTGCCAGGCTCGGATTGAACAGCCTTTCGATCATACCCCTCTTATGTGTTGTAAGTGCCAGCAGATTAATTCCTGTATCCTCAATATACTCATCCAGGCCCGCAAGGACATCCTCGTGTTCATCAATATAAAATATCATTTTCTGTTCCTCATTTTCCGCGGCAAAATACCTTTTAAGCTCTTCCATCTTAGCCTTCACCAGTGGTTTCTCAGCATCTTCAGTAATATGAACAACATGAATTTTCATCTGAAATGGCTTAACATACGACAGCAGCATCCGTATTGACTGATGATCCGAATCATCAAAATTTGTTGCATAAAGAACATTGCCACCATATTTTATTCCGGAATACTTTGATTTTCCGGGAACAGCAAGAACAGGAACCGTTGCTTTTCTGATAACTCTTTTCGTAATACTGCCGATTATATCACCTATTTTCCCTCCCATTCCACTCGATCCGATTACTATCATTCCAGGCTTATACTCCTTGCAATAATCAAGAATAGCATCATCAGGCACGCCCCTGTCAAGTTCATAAGTAATTTTTATAGGTTTTAACTCTTCTTTTTTAATTCGTGACTTTAATTCTTTAATTAAATCCTCAATTTGCTTTTTAGCTTCATTTTCAAGATTAAAAACCAACCTTTCAAGTCCGATCTGATAAGTAGAAGTTTCGTCATAAGGTTCGGCAGTCATCACTGGATTAAAATATGCATACAATAGCTTTACTTCAGCTTTTAACTTTTGCGCCAGCCCGATTGCATAATAACAGGCATTTATAGAGGTGTCAGAAAAATCAACTGGAACCAGTATCCTCCTGACACTTTTTAACCTTTCAACTGACTTTTGCTTCCCTGTACCGAAAGCATCTTTCATCTCGTCAACAATACGAAGGGCTTTTTCTGCATCTTTCTCTGCAACCCTGACCTCCACGCCAGCAGCTACATCTGCCTGAATAAGATTTTTATTAGAAAGGAAACAGCCTATTCCTTCACTTTCGAGCCTGCTATGTATGAGTAAAGCTCTTGAGTATGTTAATGTTGCAATTGTTATGATACCATTTTCCATTGTCCTGACTTTTTTTAATTTTTAAAGATTATAAAAGTACAAAATTATTTGGTATTTGTCAATAAATATTTATAATCGGGTATTTCTTCTAAATATTTAATGGAGTTATTTTCGTAGTCAAGATAGCAACAATAGTGATTAAGTCCATTAGTAACGATCAAATATTTAACCTTCAGAACCATATTATATCTTGCAATCTGATCGAATACTTTCTGATTAATTGTAACTTCCGGGGCTTTGCACTCGACAATTAAAACCGGCTTAGCCAAATTACTGTAAACCACAATATCGGTGCGTTTAATGCGATTATAAAGTTTTAAACCAGCCTCAACAGCAATTAAAGAAGCAGGATAGTATTTTTCATTAACCAGATACATCAGAAAATTCTGTCTTACCCACTCTTCGGGAGTAAGAGTTACAAATTTCTTCCTGAAGGCATCAAATATCTCAAGCTTCTGATCACTCTTTCTTATTCTGAAATCGTATTCTGGTAAATTGAGTTTTTCCATATTTCAAAAATAGAAATAATACGATTACACAGCCTTGTAAAAAATTATTATTTTATTGATTGTTTGTTAATCAAAATATTATTCCTACTTTTGCACCCCAAATTTTAAAGCCCGGGTTTTATTGATTGGATTTTAATTTAAAGTACCTGTAATTGAAGACGTTGAAAGATTTTTTTATCCCTTATAAGGGACTAAGTATCGGAATTCATAAGTATACTTTTGACATAAAAGATAAGTTCTTTGAAGAAATTGAATATTCTGAGTTCAGCAAAGGCAACTTAATTGCAGGCCTTAGCCTTGAAAAACAAGAAAGAATGATCATCCTTCATTTTTCAATAAAGGGAAATGTTGTTGTACAGTGCGACCGGTGTCTTGAAGATTTGGACTATCCCGTTGACATTGATGAAACTCTTTATGTAAAATTTGGGGAAAGTAAGGACGAAGAGACGGATGAAATACTTATTCTTCCCGACTCGGAATATCAGCTTGACATAAGCAAGCTAATTAATGAATACATCACACTTGCAATGCCGATCAGGCATGTGCATGAAGATGATGAGAACGGAGTTAGCTTATGCAATGTTGAGGCACTTAAAAAGCTTGAAGAGCTAAGCGAAAAGCATAAAATTGATCCCAGATGGGAAAAACTGAAAAATATAAAATTAGATTAATAATATAAATACAAACTAAAATGGCACATCCTAAAAGAAAAATATCAAAGCAAAGAAGAGACAAAAGGAGAACCCATTACAAAGCAACCGCTCCAACACTTGCTACCTGCCAGACAACTGGTGAGGTTCACCGATATCACAGAGGATATTTTGTTGATGGCGACCTCTATTATAAAGGTAAGCTTGTGTACTCAAAGGTGGTAGCTGAGTAATCTGGGATAAATTCCTTTTATGTATTAAGCTTTTCAACCTATGTCAAGTATTAAAGCAGCAATTACTGGAATTCAGGCGTATAGTCCCGACTATATTCTCACGAATAATGAGCTTGCCACTTTAGTCGATACAACAGATGAATGGATAACCACAAGAACCGGTATTAAGGAAAGACACATTTTAAAAGGTGAAGGACTTGGCACTTCCGATATGGCTGTGGAAGCTGTTAAGGGACTACTTAAAAAGACAAACACTTCTCCTGATGAAATTGATCTGGTTATTTGTGCGACTGTAACACCGGATATGGTTTATCCGGCTACTGCAAACATTATTAGTGATAAAGTCGGAATAAAAAATGCTTTCAGTTTTGATGTAAATGCAGCATGTTCCGGATTTATTTATGCACTTGATGTTGCATCAAAATATGTTGAATCAGGAGGTTATAAGAAGGTACTGGTAATAGGTGGCGATAAGATGTCATCTGTGGTGGATTATACTGACAGGACAACCTGCATTATCTTTGGTGATGCTGCCGGTGCAGTTATGCTGGAACCTTCCGAAGACGGTAATGGTATTCAGGATTCCATTTTAAAGGTTGACGGTTCGGGAAGAGTTCACTTGCATCAAAAAGCCGGTGGCTCTGTTAAGCCGGCATCAATGGAGACAGTTGCTAATCGCGAACATTTTGTTTATCAGGAAGGTCAGGCGGTATTCAAATTTGCCGTTACAAATATGGCTGATGTTGCTGTTGAAGTAATGGAGAAAAATAACCTCGAGTCAAAAGATATAGCCTGGCTTGTTCCTCATCAGGCGAACCTCAGAATTATTGAAGCGACAGCACGCAGAATGGGTCTTGAAAAAGAAAAGGTGATGATAAACATTCAAAAGTACGGCAACACAACTAACGGAACAATTCCAATGTGTCTGTACGAATGGGAAGACCAACTAAAAAA
>JAOZLR010000296.1 GCA_029934735.1 Bacteroidales bacterium | reverse complement strand
TTTTTATTTTCATAAACAGCTATCTGTCAAAAAGAAAATGGTTGGTTTTTTCTTTGGCTGCTGCTTTTATTGCACTGACTTATTATTCGGTCTCAAATCTGAAAACAGATGAAAATTTCTCCGCTTTATTCCCGAAAGAGAAGAATTTTGAAAAGTTTAATCTTGTATTAAAAAATTCTTCTTTTGCAGATAAAATTGTAATCTTTTTCTCGGCAACTGACACTGCTGATGATAACAAAACAAGCTTGCTGGCTGGCAGGGCTGATATTTTTGTTGACTCTGTACAGAACGAATTCACCTCTCAAATAAAGGATATTAAGTACAAGATTTCAGATGAGGACATTTTATTGTTGTACGATTTCTTCTACGATAATCTCCCGCTGTTTCTGAATGAAGACGATTATAATGAAATCAACAGGCGTATTGCCGATACGATAATTGAACCGACATTACAAAAAGATCTTAATACTTTGATATCGCCTGCCGGAATAGCGATGAGGCAATTTATTTTAAAAGACCCGTTTGGCTTCACACCATTGGCAATGAACAAGCTCAATCAATTTCAGGTTGGTGATGATTTTTCTATTGTTGACAACAGAATATTCTCAAAAGATAAAAACAGCCTGTTTGTTTTCATAACAGTCTCACACTCTTCAGATACACGAGCAACTGAAGAGTTGGTAGAGGGCTTGAACCACCTTATTAATTCAGGTAGTGACGATTCTGTCACAGTTAATTACTATGGTGCTCCTGTAGTTGCAGCTGCCAATGCAGAAAGGATTAAGAAGGATATTATGCTCACGGTAAGTATCACGCTGTTGTTTATATTTCTGTTTTTAAGCCTCTATTTTAGAAACTACATTTTACCCTTTCTGCTTTTTATTCCGGTTATTGTCGGAGCAGGGATTTCTTTGATTTTAATTTATTTTATTAAAGGAGAAGTATCTGCTATATCAATGGGTGTTGGTTCCGTACTGTTGGGTATTGGGATTGACTATTCTCTCCATTTTTTTACACATTCAAAACAGGCAAATTCGGTTGGTGATCTGTTGAAAGATATATCCGTTCCTATTATGATGAGCAGCATTACAACTGCTTCTGCTTTTTTATGCCTTTTTGTAATTAAGTCTGATGTTTTTAGTGATTTGGGATTTTTTGCTTCCGTTAGTGTAATTTCTATAGCTTTTGCCACCCTGATTATTCTTCCGTTGATATTCAAACTATTGAAAAAATCGAAACGGAATATTTCTAAACCGGTTTTTCCTGACAGAATTGCGTTAATAAACTTTGAAAACAAGAGGTATTTGATCCTTGCAATTTTTGTGTTAACAATTGTTTTTTATTTTACCGGAAAAAGAACAACTTTTAATGAGAATTTGATGGATATGAATTATATGTCTGTTAAGTTAGCCAAAGCCGAAGATTTTTTGAATAACAAAACGGCTTTTGCGAAATCCTCAATCTATTTAGTTGCATCCGGAAAGAATCTTGAAGATGCTTTGTATTATTCCGAAAAAGTAACTTCCCGATTGGATAGCCTGAAAAAAGCCGGCATCATTAATGAGTATTTCTCTGCCAGCTCCATACTTATGACCCCTGATGTTCAAAAGGAGAAAATAGGGCGGTGGAATAGTTTCTGGAAAGAAAGAAAGGAAAAGCTTATATCTGCGATTATTGTTAAAGGTGGATATTTAAGGTTTAAAGATGATGCATTTAAAGAGTTTTTCGATTTGTTGAATAGAGACTTTAAACCTGTTTCGCTTGATAAGTTCGAAGGAATAAAAAACCTTTATTTTAGTGATTATTTGATTGATAATCAGGATTTGTCTGCTGCTATCACTTTGATTAAAGCAGATAGGTCAAATAAACAGGTCATAAGAAACAGTATAAAACAGACAGGTAATCTTTTTCTTTTCGACAGGCAGGGATTTACTGAGAAACTTTTCTCAATCGTAAAGTCACAATTTTATACTTTGATACTTTTATCATCTTTAATTGTTTTTTTGATATTGCTGTTATCTTTTGGCAGGATTGAACTGGCATTTATAAGTTTTGTTCCCATTGTTTTAAGCTGGATATGGACTGTTGGAATAATGGGCATGTTCGGTATCCAATTCAACATTTTCAACATTATAATTTCGACTTTTATTTTTGGGCTTGGTGTTGATTACAGTATTTTTATAACAAAAGGATTATTGCAGAAATTGCAGTTTAACAAAGACAACATTTTATCATTTAAGACTTCAATTTTACTTTCCGGAATAACTACAATAGTTGGTACAGGAGTACTTATATTTGCAAAGCATCCTGCCCTAAAATCAATTGCATTAGTTTCAGTAATAGGTATATCATCAACTATTATTATTTCTTTCACTATATTGCCTTTAATGTTTAATTTTCTTACGAGATATAAAGGGAAAAAACGGGCACTGCCTGTTACATTATTGAACTTTGTGTTTTCAATATCTTCTTTGCTCTATTTTGTGTTTTCCACCCTGACATTTGCTGTAATTGTAATTCCAGTTCTTAAAATATTGCCACTGAAATCAAAAAGAAAAAAAATCTTTGTGCATAGGGCAATCCGGTTTTTTTCAAAGACCATTGTTTATCATAATTTTACTTTATCCAAAGTGTTGATTAATATCAATAAGCATACATTTGATGAGCCTGTACTTGCTATCTCCAATCATCAATCGGCTTTAGACCTTGTTTTTCTTTTAATGTTTCATTATAAAATAGTGATTTTATCAAATCAAAAGTCTCTCAGAAATATTTTTTACGGGCCTGCAATTCGTTTTACTGATTTTATTTATTCAGCAAAGGGTTTGGATGAAGTGTCTGAAATTATAAAACAACGAATGGAAGATGGATATTCGGTAATTATTTTTCCGGAAGGTACTCGCTCTTCAACTGGTAAAGTCAGAAGGTTTCATAAAGGAGCTTTTTATATTGCTGAAAAACTGAATTTGGATATATTGCCAATAATGATTGATGGAGCTTATGATATAATGAGCAGAAATGAGTTTTTCCTGAGGAGAGGAGCTGTCTATATAAAAGCATTTGATAAGATTGATTTTAAAGATGGAAAATTTGGCAATTCATATCGCGGGCATACAAAGGCAGTACAAAAATTTTATCGTGAGGAATTTGATAAATTAGATATCGAAGTAAGGACTCCCGACAGGCTGAAACACAATTTAATAAACAGATATACATTTCGGGGGCCTGTGCTTGAATGGTATATGCGAATAAAACTCCGTTTGGAAGATAATTATAATTTTATTAATAACATTGTACCACGAAATGCAATAGTTACAGATGTTGGTTGTGGATATGGCTTTCTTTCAACAATGCTTGCTCTTGTTAGTGACAAAAGAGAAGTTCTTGGGATAGATTATGATGAAAACAAAGTTATTACAGCGAAGTATTGTACTGAAGACCTTAAGAATTTGGAGTTTATTACCGCAGATGTTTTAACGGTCGATATTCCTCAAAGTGATGTGATCATAATAAGCGATGTGCTGCATTATATGTCGAATGAGAAACAGATATTTTTGCTTGAGAAGTGTTTTGGGATTTTAAATGATGGCGGTATGGTTATAGTCAGGGATGCTGATGCCGATTTAAAGAAACGAACTGTTGGAACTCAAATAACAGAGTTTTTCTCAACGCGTTTTGGATTTAACAAAACGGTTGAGAAGCTGGACTTTGTTTCCGGAAAACTTATTGTTGATACGGCTAAGAAATTCGAAATGGAAACAGAGATAGTTGATGACACAAAGTTTACTTCCAATATAACTTATGTTTTGAAGAAAAAGGTCTCTGTCGGTTACCTTCTCTCCTTTGCATTTATTAACGATTGACGAAACCCTTACTATGTGCAGAGCGTC
>JAOZLR010000295.1 GCA_029934735.1 Bacteroidales bacterium | reverse complement strand
TCACGATTGTCCATTTTGGTTGATGTCTGTATAGCTGTTGCGCAAATTTTAGTTCTTCTGCAACATGCAGATACTCGGCATAGTTTCCGGTTATGCCACCAAGATGCTCATGCCTTGATTTTCTTAATTGAGACAGATGTTTCGGATTTGTCATTAAACAGAAAACATCTGTAGGATTAACATTGTAAACAGAAGATGGCGGATCTATATTCAGGACAATGGGAATATTAGCAACAAACCAGCCTTTGGTGGCAAGGTAAATACTGAGGGGCGTTTTAAATGTCCGCGAAACGCCCAGTATGACAATATCTGCCTTATCAATTTCGTGATGCCGCAACCCGTCATCGTGCCTGAACGTGTATTCCATGGCTTCAATCCTTCTGAAATAATCTTCATTCAGTTTATGGAATAGCCCTGGCTTTTCAGAGGGAACAGCATTGGCAAAATGGTGTGAAAGCCGTAATAGCAAAGGCCCCATTATATCAATGGCCTCCATATTATATTTTCTGGAAACCTTTACCATAATACTCCTCATTTCGTCAGAAACCATAGTGTGCAGAATCAAAGCATTATAATTAACAGCTTCCTTTACGACATCCTCTACCTGTTTAACTGACCGTATCCCCGGGCGGATAATTATATTGGGTTCAATATTTGGGAACTGCGTTAGCGATGCATCCAGTGCCTGCTGTGCTGTTCTGCCTGTACCATCTGAAACTACGAATATATAATACATTGTTGGTTGTTTATGTCGGGATTATGAAATAATATATAAAGAAAAACAGCGACAGCAGCACCAAAAAAGCTACAATGGCTATCAATGCTATATTCTCGAAATTGTTGCCTTTTCTATTTTTACTCATAATATTGTTTGTGTTGTTTGATATATTCCGCCTCTAAGTTATCAAAATATTTCATTATCTTTCTCATTAATTTATTTTTAGAGTCAAAATGTATGTTGTCAATATTTCTGATAGGTACGACTTTTCTTGAAGTGCCGGTCAGAAAGGCAGATTCAAAATCGCTTATTTGACTGTAGGAAATATTTATTATTTCGGTTTTTATTTTATTGGCCAAACAAATTTCCAAAACATTCTTACGTGTAATTCCGGGAAGTACCTGATCTTCAGGAGTTGTATAAACAGTATTGTTTTTGATGAAAAATATGTTTGACCTGCTTCCTTCTGTAATGAACCTGTTCTTATTTATCAGAATAGCTTCATAAGCCTTGTTTTTGCCGATTAATGTGGTTGCAGTTTCTCTGAGTTCTGTATTCCAGATTTTAGCATTCGGATTGTTTCTTTCCTCATAAAGAGTTACTGTATTTATCCCTGATTTATACTCTTCTGGTGATGGACGGTGAGGAGTCATAAAATATGCAATAAAACCACTAATGTTATCAGTCCGGAAGATGAATTTTACAGGCCCTTCAGCTATTTTATTTTTGGTAATAAGCATGGCAACTGCTTTTCTGAAATCAGAAAGTGATACTATGAGCTTTTTCTGACATAATAGAAATGAATTTTGTAGCCGCAAGAAATGGTCTTCAAGAAATAACGGAACTCCATCCTCAACACGGAGTACCTCATAAACAGGGCTTTTCGAAAATGATATATCTTCCGTAATGTCTTTAACTGGTTTTAAACAGTCATTAATTATGCAATATTTTCCAATCCAATCTGCCATTGATGTAAATAAAAAAGCAAGTCATTGACTTGCTTTAGATTATGCAAAAAGATTAACTTTTACTGGTTAAGCATAACGGGCATAACCAGCATCAGAATATCCTCATTTTCGTTTTCATTATCAGCCGGAACAAGTATTCCTGCACGATTTGGCGCTGACATTTCCAGTTTTATCTGCTCAGTGTCAAGGTTTATAAGCATATCAAGAAGGAATTTTGAGTTGAACCCAATCTCCATATCTTCACCTTCATAGCTACATGAAAGTCTCTCTTTGGCTTCATTTGCATAGTCAATATCCTCAGCCGACATAACCAGCTCCTGGCCGCTGATCTTGAGCCTAACCTGATTGGTCGATTGGTTGGCATATAGAGCAACCCGTCTGAGAGCACCTACGAAAGGTAGCCTGTCTATTGTAAGAACATTTGGATTTTCTTTTGGAATTACTGCATCGTAATTAGGATACTTACCATCAATCAAGCGACAGACCATATTCACATTTTCATATTCGAAAAATGCATTTGTCTGATCATAATCAATTCTTACGTCAATATCTTCAGGTAAAATATTTTTTAACTGATTAATTGGCTTTTTTGGAAGAATAAAGGATATCGGCTCAGAGGCTTTTGCGTCTTTTCTCTTGTATCTGACAAGTTTGTGAGCATCAGTTGCAACAAAAGTTACATCTTCGGTTGATAGCTCGCAGAAAACACCTGTCATAACAGGGCGTAGTTCGTCGTTGCCTGTTGCAAAAAGAGTTTTATTAAAAGCATTTTTAAGAATATCAGAATCCAAAGTAATGGATGAAGGATTTTCAAGGGTTGGCTTAAGAGGAAACTCATCACTCTTGTGGCCCGTAAGCTTGAATTTTCCGCCATCAGTAAGTATTTCAACTGCAAGCGTCTCCTTATTTATTGACACTGTTACCGGAATATTTGGTAATGACTTTATGGTATCCAGTAATAATTTAGCAGGAATTGCTACAACTCCAGGCTCTTCTGCTTTGTCAGGCTGAACTTTAACCGACATAGTGGTTTCAAGGTCGGAAGCCGTTATTATTAATGAGTCTTCACTAAGCTCAAACAAAAAATCATCAAGGATTGGCAGGGTGTTGCTTGAATTAATAACACCACTAATCATCTGAAGATTCTTTAGTAATACGGTACTTGATACAATAAATTTCATATCTTTTATTTTTCGTGTTTCACAAATTTTATTCAAGGGTAAAATTATATATTTTTTTAATTGTCAACAGATATTTACTGTCTATTTCTTAACAATTTTTCAAACAATTGATTTTGAGGGTGATTCTCTGTCTTGATTTGGAATTGGTTTTTGTGTTTGGGGTCGTTATTGTAATGAGACCTTTGCAAGGTATTACTGAAGAATTTACAGGCAGAAGAATAATTTGTCCAAAAAATAGCAAACTCCGGGTTTGGAGGTGAATTTCCCGGAGTCTGTTTTTAGGTGAGTTGTCTGATATGTTATTCTTTTGTTGGGAAATAGTCAATTATATCTCCAATGAGTTCGTCCGGCTCAACAGTTGTGTCAATTTTATTGTCTGTATCCTGCCTGGTTTGATTAGTTGCATATTTTAAGACCATCAGGTTATGTTTTGAATTCTCTCCAAGATTGTTAGCTGCGACAAAGTGCTTTTCCGCACTTTCGAAATTACCTGTGTGATAAGCTATTATTCCAATGTTGTTTTCAATCATACCATTGTCATCTGTTATCATTAAAGCCTGCTTCAGATAAACCTTTGCACGGTTATAGTCTTTTAGTTCGATTGCATAGGCGGCAGCGTTGTTATATGCCCTCCAGTCACGATTCTCATTAACAAATGCAAAATCCAGTATTTCAAGGCTTTTTGATGGACTGGAAGCTAACTGGGCAACATATAGCAACTCTTCATAGGATAACTCATTAGGGTCATTGAATGCCAGCTCCAGCAGTTTATTGTCAGTCTTTGATGTTTCTATTTCATCAGGCAATGTAATAGAGTTTGTAAAATATGTTAGCCCTGCATTTTTCCTTACTGAACCAGCATTATCTTTTGTAGCCGGAACCGGATCAATATTAAAATCTGCTCCTTCTCCCATATCTGAATAATTTTCGGCAAGGGCCTGCTTTTCAACTATTATCTCTTCAATAGGCATTAGGGACATTGCATCTGCTAAAAAGTCGATTTCGATATCATCGTCAATAGCAGGTTCA
>JAOZLR010000050.1 GCA_029934735.1 Bacteroidales bacterium | reverse complement strand
GCAATACCTTCGGGTTTACCTATACTACGGATCAGGTCTTCAAACATTACTTCGAACAATGTTTCAAACGAAAATTTTTCTGGTGGGAAAAGATCGGGATTGTGAATATCAATCAGGCGGCTGATATAAAGCCTTGCCAGAAGCTCAATACTAAGGTCATCCCGATAAATACCCTGATTAACACCTTTGGTAATGTTAATTTGTATCTTATCAAATACAAATTGAATACGTTTATCGAAATGTTCCTGGTAAATTACAGGATACTTTTCTTTAAGGTTAACCGTTATAGCAGGGCTAACAAGAACAAAATCCTTTGCTACCTCTTTACTAACCGTGAGCAGAATATCTATTGCATTAACGCCTTCGAAATTATATGTCAGGAAAATGGCCTCAAATTTTTGCCTTTCAAGTTCAAGAAGTTTTTCAATCAGCTCTTTTTCGGAGGAAACGTACTTTTTCATCTCTGCTTCAGGAACACCTAATTCCCGCTCAATCTTTTTGAACGATAAATCTTTCAATTTACGCTCCTTTGCAGAATAGCGTATCTTTTTTAGAATTTCGCGAAAATGATCCTCCATAGTGGGGAAGCTTTAATTTAGAATTAATCTAATTTGAGGCAAAAATAACAAAATATTAACAGAACGAATTGTTTATTTTTTTCAATTAATTAACAACATAAAAAAAACTCCGGTAAAAATACCGGAGTCTTTGAAATATTTAACAGGGAAATTATTAAACAACTCCTTGTGCAAGCATAGCATCGGCTACTTTTACGAAACCTCCGATATTAGCACCTTTCACGTAATTAACCCAACCGTCGTCTTCTTTACCCCACTTAATACAGTTAGCGTGTATATCTTTCATTATCTGGTGCAATTTTGCATCAACCTCTTCGCGTGTCCAACTGTAGCGCATTGAGTTTTGAGACATTTCAAGACCAGAAACAGCAACACCACCTGCATTGGCAGCTTTACCAGGGCCATAAAGAATCCTGGTATCAAGATAAACAGCAATTGCTTCAGGTGTTGATGGCATATTAGCACCTTCTGAAACCACAAAACAACCGTTTGCCATTAATGTTTTAGCATCGTCACCATCTATCTCGTTTTGAGTAGCTGATGGTAATGCAACATCACATTTAACTTCCCAAGGGCGTTTACCTTCGATATATTCACAGCCGTACTTCTCAGCATATTCTTTAA
Source organism: Bacteroidales bacterium (assembly GCA_029934735.1). GTDB lineage: Bacteria > Bacteroidota > Bacteroidia > Bacteroidales > JAADJA01 > JAADJA01. The sequence continues at coordinate 11,106 of JAOZLR010000050.1, read as the reverse complement.
TCCGGCCTCTTTTTTCATTCTTGAGCCACATTACAAAAGCAAGTTTTTCGGCATCTATTCCATCAGGATCATAAATATATCCGGCAGAGTCAGATAAAGTAACAACTTTAGCTCCAAATTCAGTAGCTTTTTCAGTAGCATATTGAGCAACGTTTCCTGAACCGGAAACTGTACAGATTTTACCTTTTAAACTGTCACCGCGTGTTTTAAGCATCTCTTCAGCAAAATAAACCTGGCCATAACCAGTTGCTTCAGGACGGATTAAACTGCCACCCCACTCGCGGCCTTTTCCGGTCAGTACTCCTGTGAATTCATTTTTCAGTCTTTTGTACTGACCAAACATGAATCCGATCTCACGTCCGCCAACTCCGATGTCACCAGCAGGGATATCAGTGTTAGGTCCGATATGACGGAAAAGTTCAGTCATAAAGCTTTGAGTAAAACGCATTACTTCTTCGTCTGATTTTCCTTTAGGATCGAAATCAGAACCACCTTTACCACCTCCCATAGGAAGTGTAGTCAAACTGTTTTTCAGAACTTGCTCAAAAGCAAGGAACTTAAGAATACCGAGGTTAACAGTTGGGTGAAAACGCAATCCCCCTTTATAAGGTCCAATAGCGCTATTCATCTCAATTCTGTATGCTTTGTTAATTTGGATTTCTCCTTTGTCATCCACCCAGGGAACTCTAAAAAGAATAACTCTTTCCGGCTCTGCTATCCTTTCAAGGATTTTAGCATTTTTGTACTTAGGGTTCTCTTCGATGAAGAGCATCAATGTTTCTGCTACTTCTTCAACAGCCTGGTGAAATTCAAGTTCACCCGGATTTCTGGCAATAACATTTGCCATAAAATCTTTTACTAATTGTTCGTTTGTCATAACTGCAACTATCTTTTAATTAATGATTTAGATTATATTTTCATAATAGTTCGGAGCAATATTATGAAAAAAAAACAACACCAAACAAATATTTTTGACTTTTTTTTAATCAATAAACTACATATGTCCTGAATACCCCGTCAATTAAGGAGAATGGAGAATTTATTCTTTGCTAATTTAGTCACAGTCTAAATACTATTTTGTCAAATTAACATTCACTACTTTATAAAAATAAAACAAGTATTTGAGGTCAAAAAATAAGTAATAAGTTTTTTCAAAAAAATTTGAAATATAGTATCCTTTTTCTATATTTGTAGGCTGAATAGTTACTAAAAAGATAGAATAAATATGGTAAGGAACGAACAGGAATACCAGGAAAAAGTCCTAATGCTAAAGGAGAGGGAGAAGGAGTTGAAGTGTCTGTATAAAGTAGAGGGGATAATCAACAAAAATTTGCCAATTGACGAATTCTTTATGGAAATAGTTAAAGGCCTATGGGGAGGATGGCAGTACCCTATTATAACCAGGGTAAAAATAACCTTTGAGAATAAAATATATAAAGAACCGGATTGGGTAGAAACTGAATGGGTACAACAAGCAGATATCATTATTGATGAAAATGTATCAGGCAAAATAGAGGTTTTTTATACAAAGTTCAAAAGATTAGTTGTTGACAGCCAGTTTTTACCTGAAGAGCAAAAACTACTAAACACTATTGCTACAAGAATAAGTAATTACATTTTCAAATTAAGACTGGCAAAAACACTTGAAATTCTGGAGGCCGAAAAAAGTCAAAATGAAGAAAAGGAGAGTAATTCCTTTTCAATATTAACTTCCCAATCGGATACACACTGGAAATGGCGCAATAAAATGACATATAAAATTGCTAAAAAACTTAATCTTGAAAAATTTGGTGTAAAGGCCTTGTACCTGATCGGCAGCACAAAAAATGCCACGGCAGGGCCTGCCAGTGATATTGATTTATTAGTTCATTTTGAGGGAGATACTAATCAAAAAGCGAATTTCCAAGCCTGGATAGAGGGTTGGAGTTTATGTCTTTCGGAAATGAATTTATTAAAAACCGGTTATAAAACTGATGGAATTATTGACTTGCACCTGATTACAGATGAGGATATAAAAAATAAAACAAGTTTTGCGTCTATGATAGGCGCTGTAACTGATGGTGCAAAACTTATTAAACCAAACAATAATTAGAATGACAAATTGCTTTTTTGTTTCAGACCTGCATGGTAAAACAGACAGGTATTTAAAACTATTTAACTTAATCAAAACCGAAAAACCCAATGTGGTCTTTTTTGGTGGAGACTTGCTTCCACACGGTTTTAAAAAAGTTGATAATTATGATGACTTTGCCATTGATTTTATTTTCTCCCACCTCTGGCAACTTAAAAAAACACTACAAAATCAATATCCTGATATTTTTGTTATTCTTGGCAATGATGATGCCAGATGCGAAGAAGAAAAATTTATATTAGAGAGCGACAAAGGATTGTTTCACTATATCAACCAAAATAAAATCCTACTTAAAGATTATAAGATTTTCGGTTATTCATTTGTACCTCCAACTCCCTTTCAAAATAAAGACTGGGAAAAGTATGATGTGTCACGATATGTGGACCCTGGCTGCATCCATCCAACTGAAGGTTTTCGCACTATCAAAATAACAGAGGATATAGAATATGCTACTATAAAGAAAGACCTTGATGATTTAACACGGGACGAAGATTTATCTAATGCCGTATTTCTTTTTCACTCACCTCCATACAAATCTTATCTCGACAGAGCAGGTTTAGATGGTAAAATGATTGATCATGTTCCATTAGATGTACATGTAGGGAGTATTGCTATCCAGCGATTTATTGAAGAGAAGCAACCATTGACAACACTCCATGGCCATATTCATGAATCAACAAGGCTTACAGGTTACTGGAAACAACAATTCAACAGGACCATTTCATTTAATGCTGCACATGATGGTAATGAGCTTTCTGTTATCAAATTTAACCTTGAAAATATTAAAAAAGCAGAACGTATCCTAATATGAAAATATATTTCGCTTTTTATTTGGAAATTATAAAGAATAAGTTAACATTTGCAAACTTTTTAAAATTACTGTTATTTAATTAACAATGCAAATTAAAATATATTATTTTTTAACTTTTAAAATACAATGTCATGGATTTGGAAAAAATAATGAATGACCTTACAAAAAAACATCCTGGTGAGGTTGAATATTTACAAGCAGTCAGGGAAGTACTCGAATCAATCGAAGAAGCAGTAAATCAAAATCCTCAATTTGAATCTGCAGGGATTATTGAAAGGATTATTGAACCTGACAGGGTTTTAACCTTTAAAGTACCCTGGGTGGATGATAGCGGGAAAGTACACGTTAATCTCGGCTACAGGGTGCAATTCAACAATGCCATAGGCCCGTACAAGGGTGGATTACGCTTTCACCCCAGTGTAAATTTAAGCATCCTTAAATTTCTCGGATTTGAACAAATATTTAAAAACAGCCTCACAACTTTGCCTATTGGCGGAGGAAAAGGAGGGTCGGATTTTGACCCAAAGGCAAAGTCAGATGCAGAGATAATGCGTTTTTGCCAGGCATTTATGCTGGAACTCTGGAAACTTATTGGACCTGAAACAGATGTCCCGGCAGGTGATATTGGAGTGGGTGGTAAGGAAGTAGGATACATGTTTGGTATGTATAAGAAACTCACACGCGAACACCATGGCGTACTGACCGGTAAAGGTCTGAACTGGGGAGGAAGTCTGATAAGACCTGAAGCTACAGGCTTTGGAGCTGTTTACTTTGCCCAGGAAATGCTTGCAACCAAAGGAGAAAACCTTAAAGGTAAAACAGTATGTATATCAGGCTTCGGTAATGTTGCCTGGGGAGCAGCAACTAAGGTTAATGATTTTGGTGGAAAAGTTATAACTATTTCCGGCCCTGATGGATATATTTATGACCCTGATGGAATTTCAGGTGAAAAAATTGAATATATGCTTGAACTTAGAGCATCTAACCAGGATATTGTTAAGCCGTATTCTTATGAGTTCCCTGAAGCTCGCTTTTTCCAGGGAAAACACCCATGGGAAACACCTTGTGATGTTGCTATACCCTGTGCCACACAAAATGAACTGAATAAAGAAGACGCAGAAAATCTGGTTAAGAACGGTTGTTCGTGTGTGGCTGAAGGTGCCAACATGCCATCAACACCAGAAGCGATTGAAGTACTACTCAGCAATAAAATACTTTTTGGCCCTGGAAAGGCTGTGAATGCAGGAGGAGTAGCAACTTCAGGTTTAGAGATGTCGCAAAATGCAATGAAGCTTAATTGGCCCAGTGAAGAAGTTGACGAAAAGCTTCATCACATTATGAAGAGCATTCATAATACTTGCGTTATTCATGGCAGGGAAAGTGACGGATATATTAATTATGTAAAAGGAGCCAATGTTGCCGGCTTCCTGAAAGTTGCCAATGCAATGCTGGACCAGGGGATTATATAAGGCATAGCACTATTATTAAATTGCGAAATATGGCTATAGAAGCGTATTTACTTATAGCGAGATTTGTAACAGAAACGATCAGGCAGATGTATTGTTAGTATGCAGGCCTGAACTTGTTGACAATGGTATATTTAGGGTTTTCCCCAGTTGCGATTTCTTTTCTGACAGAGCAGTAAAAGGGATAACAGCCTTTTACTATTCTAAAAATTATAAAGATTGAAAATAGAAAATTGCGAAGTGTATCATTTTATTTTCAATTCAATAAAGATTGCTTATATTGAGGCAATCTTTGAATAGTGCAAAAATTTACATTATGAAAGAAAAAGATGACACTCAAACCGGCTTTGATGAGTTACGCTCTGAAACCCTTGAAAGGTTAAAAGAACTTTCTACAATTAACAGAACCACTTCGATTATTAAAGAGGGAAAATCGAAAATAGAGACTCTGCATAAAATTGCTCATATTCTTCCGTCCGGATGGCAATACCCCGAGTTTACTTCTGCCAGGATTATCTTTGAGGATGAAGAATACAGATCAAATAATTTCTTAAAAACCGACCGGGTACAAAAACAGGATTTTGAAACCATTGATAATATTTCCGGCAGCATTGAAATATATTATATAAAAAGTTTTCCGAAAGCTGATGAAGGCCCTTTCCTGAAAGAAGAGAGAGACCTTATAATGAATCTGGCAAATATTATTTCAGGTTACTTAAGTAGTATTAAAGGCCAGGCTGTATTAAAAAGACATGGCTATGAGATTAAAACAAAAAAGGAGGATACGCAAAAGGATGTATGCACCATAACAAGTAAGCAATTATTACAACGCTTCCTAAATAAAAATAATTATGACAGGGATATTTTTCATGACCTGATGCCATTTAAGGTTAGAGAAATATTGCTAATTGCTAATCTATATGATGCATACATTATCGAAAAAGAAGGCCACTTTTCGGAACAGATTATGGGCGAATATGCCCAGTTAAATCTAACTTCTTTACCAAGGATCACAGGAGTTTCAACTGTTGAAGAAGCTGAGGAACAACTGAATTCAAAACATTTCGATCTGGTAATAATAATGGTTGGTGTGGATAAAAGAATCCCGATTTTTTTAAGCAAAAAGATAAAAAAAACTTTCCCATATATTCCTGTCTTTCTTCTTTTAAATAACAATAGTGACATCTCTTTTTTCGAGAAAAAGAGGAAGCCGTTTTCATTCGATAGTATATTTGTATGGAATGGTGAATCGAGGATATTCTTTGCCATGATTAAGCAAGTTGAAGATAGGATAAATGCTGATAATGATACACGCAAGGGATTGGTAAGAGTAATCCTGCTCGTTGAAGATTCTCCACTCTATTACTCAAGATATTTACCTTTGTTATACCAAACTGTTCTGGAACAAACAAGGAGAATTATTGATGATGTGAGTACGGATGATTTGTACAAATTACTGAAGCTGAGGGCAAGACCAAAAATTTTATTAGCAACCAGTTATGAGGAAGCTATTGAAATTTATAATAAATACAAAGACAATATTTTTTGTCTGATTACAGATGTGAAATACAAAAAAGATGGAAAGATGAATGAAGCAGCAGGTTTTGAGCTTGTTAAACATATCCGGAGTGAAAAGAAGGATATGCCTGTTATCATTCAATCTTCTAATCCTGCTTCGGAAGAAGAAGCATATATGCTAAAATCAACCTTTATTGACAAGAACTCCGAAAATCTGGTCCAGGAATTTAAAAGTTTTATAATGCACTACCTGGGATTTGGGAATTTTGTTTATCGGGATGGAAAAGGGAGAAAATTGGTCGAGGTAAAGTCATTGAAAGAATTTGAGAAGCATTTACGTACAATCCCAAATGAATCGATTCTATATCATGCCAGAAAAGACCATTTCTCGTTATGGTTGATGGCAAGAGGAGAGATACAGGCTGCAAAAATCCTCCATCCCAAAAAAACAACTGATTTCAAAGAACCGGAATCCCTTAGGGAATACCTGATTAGTGTTATCCAGAAATTCAGAGACGAACAGAATCAGGGGAAAGTGGTACCTTTTGAAGAAACAGTAATTTTGGATGAGGCCAATATTGTAACTCTGTCAGAAGGAGCAATGGGTGGAAAAGGAAGGGGGCTTGCATTTATAAATTCCCTTATTTATAATTTTGATTTCTCTAATTATGTGGAGGGTATTAATATCAGGGCACCAAGAACTTCTTTTATCGGAACAGATGAATTTGAATATTTTTTCGACAGGAACGACCTGCATTATGTCAAAACCGAAGAAATTCCTTACGAGCAGATAAAAAAACTTTTTCTCAAAGGACAGCTAACCCCAACACTGATAAGCAGGCTAAAGTCTCTTATTAAAATGATGAAAAAGCCTCTTGCTGTCAGGTCGTCAGGCTTGTTTGAAGATAGTTTGATGCAACCCTTTGCAGGAATTTTTGAAACCTACCTGCTTCCCAACAACCACCCTGACCCAAGTGTAAGATTACAACAAGTGATGGATGCAATTAAATTAGTGTATGCCTCTGTCTATTCTGATGTTGCCCGCGGCTATTTTAAGGCTGTGAATTATAAAATTGAAGAAGAAAAAATGGCGGTAGTAATTCAGGAAGTTGTAGGGAATGAATATGGAACCGTTTTTTACCCACATATCAGCGGTGTAGCACAATCCTATAATTACTATCCATTTGCCCATCAAAAACCAGAAGAAGGATTTGCTGTAGCAGCGGTTGGACTCGGCAAGAGCGTTGTTGAGGGAGAAAAAGCATACAGGTTCTCGCCAAAATATCCTACTACTGCTATTATTAGTGTCAAAGATCAGGTGCAAAATTCACAAGTGCAATTTTATGCGGTAAACTTAAAAAATCAAAATCCCGACCTTCTGGAAGGAGATACTGCAGGCCTCAGCAAACTTGATATTTATGACGCTGAAAAACACGGCACGTTAAAACACTGTGCTTCTGTTTATGATATCAATAACAACATTATTACCCCGGATATTGATAAACCGGGGCCACGGGTAGTAAATTTTGCCAATATTCTGAAATATAAATATGCACCAATGGCAGAAACAATTGAAGTTGTACTTGATATTGTTAAAGAAGCAATGGGTTGTCCGGTAGAAATTGAATTTGCTATTAACCTGAATAAAGATAAAGACTATAAGACCTCATTTTATCTTCTCCAGATAAAACCTATGACTGGTGGTGCTCAGGATTATGAAGTGGATATGGATAAAATCAATAAGGATGACATTATTCTCTATGCCGAAAAAGGAATGGGAAATGGCTTAGTTAAAAATATTCGGGATATCATTTATGTGGATAATAAATTGTTCGATAAATCGAAAACCGAAGAAATGGCGAAAGAGATAGAACTATTAAACGAGGAAATGTCAAAATCCGGAAAACAATATATTTTAATAGGGCCTGGCCGCTGGGGAACCCGTGATAGATGGATTGGTATTCCGGTTGACTGGCCACAAATTTCTAATGCTAAAGTAATTGTTGAAACAAGCCTCGAAGGTTACCCGCTGGATGCATCTTCCGGTTCTCATTTTTTCCATAATGTAACTTCGGCTAATGTGGGCTATTTTTCCGTTCAACCAGAAAAATCAGGAAGCTTTATTACTTACGAAAAATTAGATAAACAGGAACTTGTCGAAAAGACTAAGTTCTTTCGTCATGTCCGTTTTAAAAAACCTATTAAGGTAAGAATGGACGGTAAGAAAAGGATTTCTGTTATTACGATGAAATAATTGCTGTAACTAAAGAACTCGTTAAGCGTCTTACCTCTTATAAGAATAGTATCACTTTTACATATAATATATTCAATGTATATCTGTATTTCGCATGTACCTATTAAATAAGTTATCTCTTGATCAAAAACCTGTTAAAATATAGTTTTCGGGCACTTAAAAGACAAAAATCTTATGTTTTCATAAATGTCCTTGGATTAGCTATTGGCCTTACGTGCAGCCTGATTATTACACTATTTATTCAAAATGAACTAAGCTACGATCAATACAATGAAAAAAGAGACCGGGTATTCAGGGTTATTCTGAACGGAAAAATAAGTGGGCAGGAGGTAACAGTTACATCTACAGCAGCTGCAATAGGACCTACTATGTTAAATGAGTTTCCTGAAGTAGAAAATTTTTTAAGGATAAATGGCTGGGGCGAAACAGTTATTAGTTACAATGACCATCACTTTTTAGAAAAGGCCTTTCTGGAAGCCGACTCATCCTTTTTTGACTTTTTTACGATCCAATTACTACGGGGTCAGAAAGATATGGTTTTAAATGAGCCACACACAATAGTGCTTTCTGAGACAACTGCACAAAAAATATTCGGAGAAGAGAATCCCATTAACAAAATGTTGAAAGTTGGTAATGATAGTACAATGTACAGGGTAACCGGAGTGATGGAAGACATTCCTGACAACTCCCATTTTAATGCCAATGCCATTGGTTCCTTTATGACTAATTCAAGGGCCAACGATAATAACTGGCTTTCTAATAGTTTCAACACATATGTGTTACTTCACCCAAATGCAGATCTCCAAAAAGTAAACGAACGTTTTGCCGGCATGATCGAAAAATATGTTGGGCCTGAGGTTCTCCGCTACTTCGGCATCACCATTAAAGAGTTTTTAGAGCAAGGAAATAAATACAATATGTATTTGCAGAATTTGACAAATATTCACCTCGACCCTTCCATTAAGCAAGATTTAAAAGCTGCCAACGATCCTAAATACCTTTGGATTTTTGGAAGTATCGGTGTTCTCATTATAATTATTGCTTCTATCAATTTTATGAATCTTTCCACTGCCCAGGCATCTAAAAGGGACAAAGAGGTTGGAATAAAAAAAGTGAGTGGCTCCAGCAATGGGTTACTTGTAACCCAATTCCTAATTGAAACAATCATATTATCATTTTTTGCATTGCTGCTTACAGTTATGATTACGGAATTATCCCTCCCCTATTTTAATCAACTTCTTGAACTAAAACTACAGGTGGGCTATCTGGACAACTGGTATACTATCCCTGGGATGATTATAATATCTGCCATTATTGGGTTAGTTGCAGGAAGCTATCCGGCATTTTATCTTTCTTCTTTTAATCCATATATGGTTCTAAAAGGAAGGCGAGCCGGAACCCGAAGTAATGGCAGATTAAGAAGAATTCTGGTTGTTTTACAATTCTCAATTTCAATTATACTTATCATAGGTACACTTATAATGTTCCGGCAAATCCAGTTTATGCTTAATAAAGATTTAGGATTTAATAAAGAACATGTACTGGTGATTCGAAATGCAAGTACTGTTGGTAGCAAAATCAAAAGTTTTAAAGACGAGTTGCAAAAAATACCTGGGATTTTAACTGTAGCTGCATCCACGGCAGTTCCCGGACACAATAATAACAATAACGGCTACATAATCAAAGGCCGGCCTGAAGAGTCATACTTACTACAGACAAATTGGGTTGATGTTGATTATTTTGAAACCTACGGCATTCAAATATCGTCAGGAAGGTTTTTTGACCCTTCTTATACTACTGACAAAGATGCCTGCATTGTTAATGAAAATGCAGTTCATAGTTTTTTGATGAAAGACCCGTTTGCCATCAGATTTATAAACAGAAATGATGAAACAGATGAAGTAACTTATATGCCCATTATTGGTGTGGCCAGGGATTTTCATCACGAATCACTCAGAAGTGGAATAACGCCATACATACTTCGCTTTAAAAATGAAGAAATCAACTGGGGTTATATTAGCATGAAGTTGTCACCATCAGCCACCTCAACTACACTTGAAAATATAGAAAAAATTTGGGGTTCCTTTACAAACAATAATCCAATGCAATACTTCTTTATGGATGAGGATTTTGAACGCCTGTATAAAGAAGAAAAACAAAATGCACAATTGGCTGTCCTTTTTACAATCGTTGGAATACTTATAGCTTCCCTTGGGTTGTATGGGTTGACATCCTTCACTGTTCAGCAGAGAACCAAAGAGATTGGTGTAAGAAAAACATTTGGCGCATCCATAAACAGTATTTGGTTTTTAGTGGCAAAAGAAATCATAATCCTGGTTCTTATATCGACAGCCATTGCCTGGCCACTTATTTACTGGATAGCAGATAACTGGTTACAAAATTATCATTACCGTATCAACCTTCAGGTAACCGATTTCTTGTTTGGATTATTCATTGCGTTGATTATAGCACTGGCTGCTATCAGCTATCGCACCATCCAAACTGCTCTTTTGAATCCATCACACTCATTGCAGAGTGAATAGCTATAAAATTTATAGCGAATAAAATGCTACCCCTGCTTCAAGTTGATTCTACACAATGACATTCCCACTACCTTATTCCTGTTGGGAATTGCTCGAGTTTTTTAATCATTTTCCGACTTCGGTTTTTAATAGCCACAGATGAATGCAGTAATTGTTTTTCCAGGGTAGAGATCAGCTCATATTTCAAGTCAGGATATAGGAACGAAATCCTGAATAAAATATCCTGAGAATAGATTTTGAGGGCTATCTTTTCTTTCGGGCTATTCAACCACTTAAAACAAGTTTCAACTAATAATCCAAAAATCTCCTCGTCAAAATCCATTGTCATCTCAGCAATCATTTTAGCAAAACTTCTTTTTACTCCATCTGTTTTAAAGCCAGAC
>JAOZLR010000049.1 GCA_029934735.1 Bacteroidales bacterium | reverse complement strand
TGCTTGTCACTTATATTAGGTGAGATTAAAATTATAAATAATAAGTATGGACATAAAGGAAAAGAAAAGTCAACTGGCTGATGCAATTTTACAGGTGCTGAAAACAATATTCGATCCTGAAATCCCGGTTAACGTTTACGATTTGGGATTGATATACGAAATAAATATTGATGATGATTTCAATGCACACATTTTAATGACGCTCACAACCCCAAACTGCCCTGTTGCCGAATCGCTTCCTGCCGAAGTAAAAGAAAGGGCAAATGGAGTTCAGGGCATAAAAGATGTGAAAGTGGAGATAACCTTCGATCCGCCCTGGACACAAGATTATCTTTCGGAAGAGGCAAAACTGGAGCTGGGGCTACTATAATTCTGACAGTAAACTTTTTCATCGAAAGAAGTTAAGTTTGAAAATAATATCCTGATTTCTTTCATACCTTTGCGCAAATTTTTCATATGGGTCTACCTTGCATACATTGTGGTGAAGATTGCGGCAGAAATCCTGTTATGTGGAATGATAAACCATTCTGCTGTCATGGCTGCAAAACCGTTTACCAGATTCTCAATCAAAGTGAGATGAAGCAATATTATGAGATTGAGAAAATGCCTGGAATCAGGGTTGAAACTCACGATGTTGGTGATAAGTATGCTTTTCTCGATCTGGAAGAGGTCAAAGAAAAGCTCCTTGACTTTTCAGACAGTGGGAGAGGTAAAGTTACATTCTTCGTTCCTGGCATTCATTGCGCCTCCTGTATTTGGCTACTCGAAAACCTGAACACCTTGCATCCCGGGATTATTCACTCTTCAGTTAATTTTCCAAAAAAGGAGAATTATATCACATTTAAGGAAGATGAAATTTCGTTACGACAGATTGCCGAGTTACTTGCATCGATCCATTATGTTCCTGAAATAACACTCGACAGTCTTGATAAAGACAAAAGAGGAAAAAGTGATAAAACATTACTTCTGAAAATCGGCATTACCGGTTTTGTGCTAATGAATGTAATGTTCTACAATATTCCTGAATATCTTCCCGGAGGTGAGTTCCTGGGAGAGAAGTTTATCGGTTTTTTTGGCTGGATGAGTCTGATAGTCTCAATTCCTGTTGTAGTCTATTGCAGCAACGATTATTTTTTGTCTGCAATAAAAAGCATGAAGCATAAAATTATCAGCATAGACCTCCCAATTGCTCTTGGTATCACAACTCTGTTTCTGCAAAGTGCTTACGATGTAATATCAGGAACCGGAATCGGCTATCTTGATTCGCTTGCAGGGCTGGTCTTTTTCCTGCTAATCGGAAAATGGTATCAGGGTAAAACCTACCAGGCTCTTTCATTTGAGAGGGATTATAAATCATACTTTCCAATTGCCGTTACTAAAATCGAGAACGATAAAGAGAAGGTTATCCTTCTTGAAAAATTAGAAGCGGGCGACCATATACTTGTTCGTAATATGGAACTCATTCCTGCAGATTCTGTTTTGATAAAGGGTGATGGTAATATTGATTATAGTTTTGTTACAGGTGAATCATTGCCTGTATTAAAGCATTCAGGCGAGCCAGTATTTGCGGGTGGCAGACAGGTTGGGAGTGCAATTGAACTTGAGATAAATAAAGATATTGAACAGAGCTATCTTACACAGCTTTGGAATCAGGATAGTACTTCTGACAAATCGGACTCTAAGCTTAATGATCTGGTAAATAATGTCAGTCAGTATTTTACTGTAATAATCCTTTCTATAGCAGCAGCAGCCGGCATTTTCTGGCTTTTCAATGATCCTTCAGTGGCTCTGTTTGCATTCACCTCGGTTCTTATTGTTGCCTGTCCGTGTGCCCTTGCACTTACGGTTCCTTTTTCCTTTGGCAGCACAATGAGGCAGTTTGGAAGAAAAGGTTTCTACCTAAAAAAGGCAGAGGTAATTGAGAAGCTGCATCAAGTGACAACAATCGTATTTGACAAAACCGGAACAATTACTCATAGCAAGGCTATGAAAATTGAATTTATTGGTGATGATTTGGATGAGGAGATGATAATAATGATAAAGTCCCTGGTACGTCATTCAACTCATCCCCTGAGTGCTGCTTTATTCCAAAACCTTGAAGGAGAAAATTATTATGAGGTTGAGAATTTTATTGAGATACCTGCAATGGGAATTTCTGGTGAAATTAACGGAGTAAAAATAAATGTAGGCTCCCGCAAATTTGTCACAGGCAAAGATGATAAGAATGAAAGCTTAAAAACAGAGGTTTATGTTTATTATAAGGATAAAATTCTTGGGCTTTTTCAGATGGAAAACCGCTATCGTGAAGGCTTGCCTGAGGTTATTAAAAGCCTTAAAAGTAAAAATGACCTCCATCTTATTACCGGTGACAATGAATCGGAAAAAGCTAATCTGGAAAAGCTTTTCGGAGCCGATACAGTCCTTAGGTTTAACCAATCTCCAACAGATAAACTTGAATATATCCAAGAATTAAGAAAGCAGGGAAAAAGCGTTTTGATGATTGGCGACGGATTGAATGATGCCGGTGCACTTAATGAAAGTGATGTAGGAATTACCATTGCTGATGACATATATCATTTCTCACCGGCATGCGATGCAATCCTTGAGTCGAAGAGGTTTAAAGATTTACATAAATTTATGAAATTCACAAATACTAGTCTTAATATTGTCAAAGTTAGTTTCCTTATATCTTTTCTTTACAATATTTTCGGAATATATTTTGCAGTTGCCGGATTGCTAACTCCGGTTTTTGCAGCTATCCTTATGCCGATTAGCTCAATTTCAGTTGTAGCCTTTGCTACATTTAATGTTTCTTTTTTCTCGAAACGTACGTTTATGGAATAATTTAGATGCATGTATAAATAGAGGTGTTAAAAACTTGTTAATTATTATTATTTAGCTATTTTTGTAGCTGATTACCTAAATTAATAATTAAGATGTCTGTAATTTTTATATTGGTTATCATAGGGGTAGTTGTTGCAGGTTTATTTCTGGTCGCGTTTATATGGGCAGTAAAAACAGGTCAATATGAAGATAGCTATTCACCTTCCGTAAGAATTTTATTTGATGACCACAAAAAATCTGAAAATTCAGAATCCGAATCAACAGAAAAAAAACAAAATGATAAGAAATAGCACAAATTCCATTTACAAATAAAAACAAAGTTTTATGGCACTTGAAAAATTTACTTATGACAACAAAATTACAAAATACTTTGCGAATGCAACTATTTTGTGGGGAGTAACAGCCTTTATTGTTGGCCTGACAGCCGCCTTCGAATTGCTTTATCCCTCTGTGAACCTGGGATTGCAATATCTGACTTTTGGAAGGTTACGGCCATTGCATACTAATGCAGCAATTTTTGCATTTGTGGGTAATGGTATTTTTACGGCAGTTTACTACTCAACTCCACGACTGTTAAAAACACCTATGTGGAGTCAGGCTCTCGGAAAGATTAATTTCTGGGGATGGCAGTTAATTCTTGTTCTTGCAACAATTACTCTTCCATTGGGTTTTACATCGTCAAAAGAGTATGCCGAACTTGAATGGCCTATTGATATCCTTATTGCATTAGTATGGGTTGCTTTTGGTGCAAATCTCATCGGAACAATGATAAAGAGAAGGACCAAACATATTTACGTTGCAATTTGGTTTTACATTGCTACATTTGTAACAATTGCGGTGCTTCATATTTTTAACTCCTTTGAATTACCTGTTTCCCTGACGAAAAGTTATTCCTTCTTCCATGGGGCACAGGATGCAATGGTTCAATGGTGGTATGGTCATAATGCAGTTGCTTTTTTCCTTACAACTCCAATGCTTGGGTTGATGTACTATTTTGTTCCTAAAGCAGCTAACCGGCCTATTTATTCATATAAATTGTCAATTATTCACTTCTGGACTCTCATATTTTTATATATATGGGCAGGTCCTCACCATCTTTTGTATCAGGCTTTACCAAACTGGGTACAAGCTGTAGGAACTGTGATGTCAATTGCTTTGATAGCTCCTTCCTGGGGAGGTATGATAAACGGGCTGTTAACATTAAGAGGTGCCTGGGATAAAGTAAGGGAGGATCCTGTTTTAAAACTTTTTGTGGTTGGTATTACTGCTTACGGTATGTCAACATTTGAAGGACCTATGCTTTCACTGAAAACTGTAAATGCAATCAGTCACTTTACCGACTGGACAATTGCACACGTTCATATTGGAACGCTTGGCTGGAACGGAATGCTTATTTTCGGCATGCTTTACTGGATGTTTCCAAAATTATACGGAGTTAAATTATACTCCCGCTCGCTGGCTAATACACATTTCTGGCTTGCAACACTCGGAATGCTTTTCTTTGCCATTCCACTTTATTTCGCAGGATTCACACAAGCGTTAATGTGGAAGCAGTTTACAGTAGAAGGTTATCTTAAGTATCCAAACTTCCTTGAAACCTATGTCCAGATAAGGCCAATGCATGCCCTTAGAGCCCTTGGTGGCACACTATATCTTACCGGTTCTTTAATAGCTGTTTACAACCTGATTAAAACAGCAAAAGCAGGTAAGTTCATTCGATTCCAGGACGCTGAAGGCGAACGCGAAGTTGGTAAGAGCACTGATCATAAAGGATGGTTAAACCACCGCACAATTGAAGGCAAACCGGTTGCTTTTACAATTTGGGCTCTTATTGTTATTTTAATAGGTGGTCTGGTTGAATTTATACCTATGTTTATCGGACCATTTAATAATCACCCTGAAGTAACTATAAATGTTGAGCCATACACACCGCTTGAATTGCAGGGAAGAGACATATATATCAGGGAAGGCTGCGTTGGTTGTCATTCACAACAGATCCGACCGTTCCGCTCAGAAGTTGAACGCTATGGTGAATATTCTAAAACAGGTGAGTTTATATATAACCATCCATTCCTGTGGGGGTCAAGGCGTACTGGTCCCGATTTGGCTCGCGAAGGAGTTAAAGGAGGAAAGCTTTATAAACCCGACTCCTGGCAATACGAACACATGATTAATCCGCAAAAGACAAACATTCAATCAATAATGCCACCTTATCCCTGGTTGGCTATACAGGATTTAGATATGAATTCAACACCGGCTAAAATCAGAACTATGCAAAGACTTGGTGTTCCTTATCCTGAAGGATTTGACCAAATAGCAAATGATAAGCTAAAAGCTCAGGCACATATAATTGCTGAAGGATTGAGAGAATCTGGTATTGATGTTGAAGACCAAAAAGAGATTATTGCATTAATTGCGTATCTTCAACGATTGGGAAATATTAAGGAACCTGAATTCACTGTAAATTAATTATATAATGTCAAAAATTGCTGCAGAATTCGTAGAAAATGTTCCCTGGCTGGTTGACATTTCAACTATCAATACAGTTTTATTTTTTATATTACTTGTTATTATTATTGTTGGGGTATTAAGGATGAAAAAAGAAGATATAGACGAATATAAAAACATGCCTCTTCATGATAGTGATGAAGAAATTTCAAAAACTAATTAAAAAATATCGTTATGGAAAATAATGAGAATAATAAACATAAAATACAAAAACCAGAATATGAGATTGATACTCTCACAAACGATCGCCTGTTAGCTGACCATGAATATGATGGCATTCAGGAACTTGATAATGACCTTCCACCCTGGTGGAAATGGCTTTTCTATATTACTATCGTATTTGGAGTTATATATATGATAAGGCTATGGGTATTTAAATCGGATGATATGAATCAAAACAAAGAGTATGAAATGGAAATGGCAAAAGTTGCAAGCCTTCCATCTCAGCAAGCTAACGCAGCATCATTTGAAATAATAGTTCTTACCGACGACGCATCTATTGCCTCAGGTAAAGATATTTATGATAAAAATTGTGCTGTTTGCCATACACCTGATGGCGGTGGTCTTGTTGGACCGAATTTTGCTGATGATTACTGGATTCATGGTAACTCTATGGAAGATATGTTTAAAATAGTGCGCGATGGTGTTCTTGAGAAGGGAATGACTCCATTTAAAGCCCAGCTTTCTCCAACTATGCACCTTGAGGTGTTAAGTTATATTATTACAATGCACGGCACATCACCGGCTAACCCAAAAGCTCCGGAAGGAGAAAAAATGGATTGGCCACACTAGGTAATACAAATTATTAAAGATTATTTGGCTATGGTATTAATCACATAGCCAAATTTTTTGACCATATCAGATTACATTGGATACAACTAATTATTATAGATATGAGTGATATAAATGGTGAAGGTCATCATGGCTCCTTCAGAGATAAGTTAACAACGGTTAGTGATGATGGCAAAAGAATTTGGATATATCCTAAAAAACCTAAGGGAAAATTCTATAATTATAGAAAAGTATTTTCATTTTTTCTACTGTTAATCTTTTTTATCGGACCTTTTATATCATATAAGGGTGATCCTATTTTTCTTTTTGACGTGCTTGAACGTAAGTTTATTATTTTCGGTGCAATATTCTGGCCACAGGATTTTCATCTTTTAGTATTATCACTAATCACATTTATTGTCTTTATAATCCTGTTTACTGTTGTTTATGGCCGATTATGGTGTGGTTGGGGCTGCCCGCAAACTGTCTTTATGGAGTTCTTCTTCAGGCAAGTTGAGTATATGATCGAAGGTGACTACAACAAACAAAAAAAATTAGACAGACAGAAGTGGGATTTTGAAAAGATTTGGAAAAAGTCATTAAAGCAGGTCATATTTTATTTAATGGCTTTTGCCATTGCATATACTACAGCGGCATATGTTATCAGCCTTGCTACACTTAATTCGTATTTTGCAGATATTAGCTCTCATACCTCATTCCTTATTGGTTTATTGATATTTGCAGGGGCAATCTATTTTATTTTTGCCTTTTTTCGTGAGCAGGTTTGTACAATTGCCTGTCCGTATGGAAGACTACAAGGGACACTGCTTGATGACAAATCAATAATTGTGGCGTACGATTATATAAGGGGTGAACCACGCGGGAAACACAATCCTCTTAAAAGCAAAGAAAAATCATCAATGGGTGATTGTATCGACTGTAAAAGTTGTGTGGTTGTTTGTCCAACAGGAATTGATATACGTAACGGAACACAATTAGAATGTATTAACTGTACTGCTTGCGTTGATGCCTGCGATGCAGTAATGGACCGAATAAACAAACCTCGCGGCCTGATTAGATTAGATTCAGAAAAAGGAATTACTGAG
Organism: Bacteroidales bacterium; assembly: GCA_029934735.1. GTDB lineage: Bacteria > Bacteroidota > Bacteroidia > Bacteroidales > JAADJA01 > JAADJA01. The sequence continues at coordinate 5,082 of JAOZLR010000049.1, read as the reverse complement.
CACACACATAAACTCTGGAACACAAGAACAATTGCCTATTCCATTGTGCTTGTCATTCTGCTTGGTGTCGTTAGCACGATGATGTTTATGAGAACAGACTTTGAGACAACAATACTCCGACAGCGAGGAACTTTGTTCCAAAAATATGGAGAAACCAGCTACAGTAATATCTATGAGGTTGAATTGGTAAATAAAACTCGTAAGACTCACAATGTTGAGATTAAATTGTTGAGCCCTGAAGGGGAAATAGTTATGATGTCTGATGAGCTTATAGTCGAAAAGGGAGAAATCGGTAAAAGCAAATTTCTGGTTGTATTGAAAACCTCGCAACTTACTTCGCCAAATATACTTCTAACATTTGGATTATATACTGACGGCAAACTAATTGATAAATATCAGGTGACATTTGTTTCACCACGGAATCTTAATTAATAACAAATCACAGCAGTCTTTGTTATACTACTGTGATTAAATTTCATTTAGTATGAAAATAAAATGGAACTGGGGAACAAAACTGTTTATTGCTACTGCTTTGTTTATGACAATGCTAAGTATCTTTTTCTATATGACTACCCTTCAGGATAATCCACTTGTTGAAGATGAATATTACCAAAAGTCATTGGAATATCAGAAAAAGTTAGATAAGAAGGCAAATGCAAAAAATCTGGAAGAAAAAATTAAGATTGAACTTGGTCAAAGATATCTTTCAATAACATTTCAGACCTTCTTCAACCCTGATAGTATTGAGGGTACTATTCAAATATACCGCCCTTCTAACCCTGACTTTGATATTAATATCCGCATAAACCCTGACACAACCGGACGCATTAGCATTCCAATTGAAAAACTCCATACAGGAAAATATATCGTGAAGATTGATTATAAATATGGAGATGCGGGATATTATCAGGAAGATGGGATTTATGTAAACTAACCAGTAAAGTTAAGCCAGGTAATGACTTGGCACATTAAAACACAACTTAATGACAGGAAATCTTGAATTTTACATAGCCGCTCTTGTTTTTGGATTTTTCACAAGCTTCCATTGCATTGGCATGTGCGGCCCTATTGCTATTGCATTACCACTAAAAAGGAATACCTGGTACTCAAAAGTGACAAGCAGCCTGCTCTATAATTTTGGCAGAACAATAACCTACGGCTTTTTAGGTGCAATTTTTGGATTGCTTGGTAAGGGTTTTAAAATGTCAGGTTTTCAATCATGGGTATCTATCATTGTTGGAATACTAATGATTCTTTCTGTACTCTTTCCTGTATTATTCCATCAAAAGCAATATATCGACCGTATTATGTACTCTTATGTCGGAAAAATGATTTCTGCATTCCGTAAGCTTTTTAAAAAGAGCACGTATCCGTCACTTTTTTTTATCGGATTACTAAACGGGCTTTTGCCCTGCGGACCGGTATATGCTGCCATTGCTCTTGCTATTGTTAGCGGAAGTATTCTGTCAGGCTCAATTTATATGGTACTTTTTGGTATTGGAACCATTCCTATTATGCTCAGTCTTAACCTGATTGGCCACACAATAAGCATTGGCATGCGAAACAAAATCAGAAAAGTAATACCGGTATTTATTATTATCATCGGAATTCTGTTTATCCTTCGTGGTCTTCACCTTGGGATACCTTATGTCAGTCCTCCTGAAAAGATGTTAGTACCACACGAAAAGATGATGATGCATTGATTAGCAAATTTTTATCAAAAATAATAAATTTATTCTCATTTCAATAGTCGGTAAATAAACTATTCTTTATAATTTAGCCCTGTTCAAAAAATCAAAGATTGTTAAACAAAAAAATATAAAATAATGGAAAATATAGACTGGGGCACATTGCCATTTGGTTATTTTAAAACCGATTATAATGTAAGATGCTATTACAGAAACGGCAAATGGGGTGATGTAGAGATTTCACAATCAGAATATATTAATCTTCATATTGCAGCTACTGCATTACATTACGGACAGGAAGCATTTGAGGGGATGAAAGTATTCAGGGGGAAAGACGGAAAAATTCGAGTATTTCGTTGGGAAGAAAACGCCAAAAGGATGCAAAAATCCTGCAGGGGAATTATGATGGCAGAACCTCCACTGGAGCTTTTCAAAGAGATGATGATTAAAGTTATAAAACTGAATGAAAAGCACATACCTCCTCCGGGACATGGGGCTGCATTGTATTTACGTCCCCTTACAATTGGTTCAGGTCCGCAAGTTGGTGTTAAACCTGCCGATGAATATTTGTTTATGATTTTTGCCGGACCTGTCGGGCCATATTTTAAAGAGGGTTTCAATCCTGTTGATGTACAGATTATTCATGATTTTGACAGAACTGCTCCTCACGGGACAGGTCAGTATAAGGTTGGCGGAAACTATGCTGCAAGTTTGCAACCGGCAGACAGAGCAAAAAAGGAGGGCTTTGCAACTGTTTTATTTCTTGATTCAAAAGAAAACAAATATATTGATGAAGCAGGTCCGGCCAATTTCTTTGGAATAAAAGGCAACAGTTATATTACTCCCGATTCAAAAACTATTCTCCGTTCAATCACAAATAAAAGTCTCAGACAAATTGCTGAAGATATGGGGATGAAAGTCGAACTGCGCCCGGTGCTGAAAGAAGAACTTGAAGAGTTTGATGAAGTAGGAGCCTGTGGTACTGCTGCTGTGATTTCTCCAATAAAAAGAATTGTTGACCGCGATACAGGACAAGAATATAAATATTGTACTGATGGGAAACCTGGCCCGGTATCAACAAAAATGTATCAAACATTAAAAGGAATTCAGGAGGGTGAAATAGAAGATAAGCATGGGTGGAATCTGATAATTGAATAAAATAAAAATCCCCGATGTTTCCATCGGGGATTTTTATTTTATCTTTCGTGAAGACCGCACTCTTTGTGACTTTCCAGCTCCCACCACCAACGGCCGGCACGTATATCTTCGTTTGACTTTATTGCTCGTGTGCAAGGCTGGCAACCAATACTTGGATATCCGGCCTTATGGAGCTCATTAAATGGTATATCATATTCTTCCAAATAATCCCAAACCTGCTTTTCTGTCCAGTTTATTAATGGATTTAACTTCAGCAGTCCGTGATTATTCTCATCTATCTCTATAAGTTTATTGTTTTGTCGCGTTGTTGACTGTTCCCCGCGAAGGCCTGTAATCCACATTTCTAAGCCATCCATAGCACGATGCAGAGGCTCTATCTTGCGAATCTGGCAGCACAGTTTTCGATTCTCAATACTTTCATAAAAAAGGTTTATCCCCTTTTCCTTTACCATTTTCTCGACATGAGCTGTGTCAGGAAAATAGACATCTAATTTTATCCTGAACCTGCTGTTCGTCTTGTCAATAAGGTCATAAGTCTCAGGGAACAGCCTGCCGGTATCAAGCGTAAATATTTTTGTATCAGGAGAAATGGAAGTAATCATGTGTGTTAGAACCTGATCTTCCAGACCAAGACTCGTTGCAAAGGCAATTTGCCCCTTAAACTCACTCAGGAAAAACTCAAGCACTTCCTGAGGAGAGGCACCCCTGAATCGGTCACAATAATCTTTAATCTCCACTTCCACCATACAATCTGCAAATTTAATTCAAAATTTCATTCAAATAAAAAGATTTATTAACAACCCGACAATTTTCGCACTTTGAATATAATATCTCAAAAAACCAGACAATAAATCATACTTTTGTAAAATGGTTCTATTCGAAAAAAAATAACTGAATACTGAATAATATTGATGCTTATGAAAGTTCACTTTATTGCAATTGGTGGAAGCGCAATGCACAATCTGGCGATAGCATTGCACAAAAAGGGCTACAAGGTAACAGGCTCGGATGATGAGATTTTTGAACCCTCTAAAGGAAGGTTGGAAAAATACGGTTTACTACCTGAGTCTGAAGGCTGGTACCCTGAGAGGATACATTCCGGCCTTGACGCAGTTATTCTTGGAATGCATGCAAAGAAAGACAATCCCGAGCTAAAAAAAGCAGAAGAACTGGGAATAAAAATCTTTTCATACCCTGAATATTTATACGAGCAATCGAAAGACAAAAAGCGAGTGGTAATTGGCGGAAGCCACGGAAAAACGACAATAACCTCAATGATACTTCACGTTTTACAACACAGGGGCATTAATTGCGATTATATGGTTGGAGCTCAGCTTGAAGGTTTTGAAGTAATGGTTAAGCTAACAAAGGATGCAGGCATAATAGTGCTCGAAGGTGATGAGTACCTTACTTCGCCTATCGACCGCCGGCCAAAATTCCATCTATACAAACCGGACATCGCACTTATTAGCGGAATTGCCTGGGACCACATCAATGTTTTCCCCACTTTTGAAAATTATGTTGAACAGTTCAGAATTTTCTCAAATGAAATTGCTACAAATGGTTCTTTGATATACTGTGAAGAGGATGAAAATGTCAGTAAAATAGGAGAGTCTGCCCGGAAAGACATAATAAGACTCCCCTACGCCATTCCAAATCACATTATCGAAAACGGAATCACATACATAATAAATAACGGCGAAAAAATTCCGCTGAAAGTATTTGGCGAGCATAATCTTATGAATATTAACGGTGCAAGGCTGGTGTGCAATGAACTCGGCATTAATGATAATGATTTTTTTGAGGCAATTTCATCTTTTTCAGGTGCATCTAAAAGACTTGAGCTGGTTGCAAAAAATGAGTTTACAACAGTTTTTAAAGATTTTGCCCACTCACCATCAAAACTAATAGCCACAAACAATGCTGTTAAGCAGCAATTTCCTGACAGACAACTTGTAAGCTGTATTGAGCTTCACACATATAGCAGTCTTAGCGAAAAGTTTCTAAACCACTACAAAGGATGTATGGATAGTGTTGACATCCCAAAAGTCTATTTTAACCCTCATGCAATCAGGCTGAAGCGTCTGCCTGCAATAACAAAGGAGCAGGTTAAGGAAGCATTCGATAATCCTGCAATTGAAGTTTATACCGATTCATCAAAATTGTTAAATGACCTATTGAAGATTGATTGGAAAAACAAAAACCTGCTGATGATGAGTTCAGGTGATTTTGACGG